>CACXSS010000001.1 GCA_902770245.1 uncultured Planctomycetota bacterium
TGGCAGTCGTTCTGGAAGCGAAGCCGGAAAAGCGCAATCTGGTAATCAGCCACTAGGCGTATGAGTTCCGTCAGCAGGAAGCTGAAAAGAAGGAATTCCTCGCCACGATGAAAGAAGGCGACGTTTTCGACGCGGTTGTCCGCAAGATTATGCCCTTTGGCTGTTTTGTCGATCTCGGGCACGGCGTTGAAGGTCTGGTTCACATCAGCCGCCTGTCGTGGGGACACGTTACAGATCCCAACGAAGTCGTTAAAGAGGGCGAAATGATTAAAGTCATGTACCTCAAGACGGACGACAAGGGCAAGCTGAGTTTCTCCCGCCGGGAAACGATGGCAAGTCCGTGGGAAACCGCGCCGGTCAAGTATGCGGTCAATACGGTATGCACAGCTAAAATCGTCAAGGTTGAACCGTTCGGCGCGTTCTGCGAACTGGAACCGGGCGTTGAAGGCTTGCTTCACATTTCCGAACTGGCTCATCAGCGCGTAGGACATGTTTCCGACATCGTCAAAATCGGTCAGGAAGTCCAGGTTCAGGTTATTTCCATGGATCCGCTGGCGCGCAAAATCGGGCTTTCCATCAAAGCTCTGATCGCTCCTCCGGTTAAGGAAGAGTCTGAAGAAGACAACCCCGGACACAAGAAAAAGAAGGAAAATCCGGAAGACCTCGAAGCCAAACCGTTGGCAAAGAAGTACCGTAATAATAAAACGGATAACCTCAAAGGGGGAACGACCAACAATTCCGGATCCAAATGGGCGACTGATTTTTCCTCTTTGCTGGGAAACATCAAGTCTGAAGAAGAGCAAAACTGATTTTGGCGGTAAGTTTTAGAACTCATCGTTCTCATTAAACTTACCGCTTAACGCCGAATCCTTACCACTAAACACTAACCACTAACCCTTATTTACATAGGAGAAATTAAAATGGCAAAAGGCAGATACCTGTTTACCTCTGAAGCTGTCAGTATGGGACATCCCGACAAGTTGGCTGACCAGATTTCTGACGGCGTTTTGGACGCTTGCCTGGAACAAGACCCGATGAGCCGCGTCGCATGCGAAACGATGGTTACCACCGGCGTTGCGATTATCGCTGGCGAAATCACCACAAAAGCGGTTATCAATTACCCGGACGTTGTTCGCAAGGTTATTCACGATGTTGGATACACTGACGATCAGATGGGGATCTGCGATGAGACGTGCGCTGTCATGGTCTCTCTGGACAAGCAAAGCCCGGACATTGCTCAGGGCGTCAACGACGCAGACGCTGCTGGCAAGAACGTTGTCTATACGTTCAGCAACGGCGCTGTTGGATCCCAAACGACCTCTGCCGGTAAAGACGGCGCTGGCGACCAGGGTCTCATGTTCGGATACGCCTGCAACGACACGCCGGAACTCATGCCGCTGCCAATCGCTCTGGCTCACCGAATCACCAACCGCCTGACCGAAGCCCGTCAGAAGGGCGAAGTCAGCTGGCTGCGTCCGGACAGCAAATCTCAGGTTACAGTCGAATTCGAAGACAACAAGCCGATTCGAATTGACACCGTCGTCGTTTCAACCCAGCACGACCCGTCTGTTGACCAAAAACAGATTGCGGAATTCGTCATTCCGAACGTAATCAAACCGTGCCTGCCGCCGGAACTGGACAAGGGCGACATCAAATTCTACATCAACCCGACAGGCAAATTTGTCGTTGGCGGACCTCACGGCGACTGCGGTCTGACAGGACGTAAGATTATCGTCGACACCTACGGCGGCTGGGCGTCTCACGGCGGCGGCGCGTTCTCCGGAAAAGACCCGACGAAGGTTGACCGCTCTGCAGCGTACATGGCTCGTTACATTGCCAAAAACATCGTTGCCGCCGGTCTGGCTGACCACTGCGAAGTTCAGCTCGCCTACGCTATCGGCGTTTCAGAACCCGTTTCCGTTCTGGTCGACACCCGCGGAACCGGCAAACTGGCAGACGAAGAACTCACCGCTATCGTCCGCAAAGAATTCAAGCTCAATCCGAGCGGAATCATCGAAACGCTGGACCTCCGCAAACCCATCTTCCGCGCCACCGCGGCGGGCGGACATTTCGGTCGAGAAGGCTTCTCTTGGGAAAAGACCGACAAGGCTGAAGACCTCAAGAAGTATCTGAAATAATCCTGCATTGAGCGGCGTCCTAAATTGAGACGTATAATAAACATTAAGCGAGAGTTGTGCGTTTGCGACTCTCGCTTTTTTATCCTGATTCAAGAAAGAAATCAGGGATTGACTTTTTTATTATTTCATATATTATTAAGGAAGATCAACTAAATGGAAGTTTTGATTTGGAATTTAAAAGTTACAAAAATATAATATATGAACGTCATAAGTCTATTTAGCGGCTGCGGAGGATTAGACCTCGGATTTGAGAAAGCAGGATTTTCAATTCCTGTCGCTAACGAGTTTGATTCTACGATATGGGAAACGTTCAGGGTTAATCATCCTGATACGTATCTTATAGAAAAAGATATATTGCAAGTAACTAAAAACGAAGTTGCAAAACATATATCTTCCGAAGTGGACGGGATTATTGGCGGTCCGCCTTGCCAGTCGTGGTCTGAAGCCGGTTCGTTAAGGGGTATTAACGATAAAAGAGGACAGCTCTTTTTTGAGTATATCAGGATTCTTGAAGAGTTTGCTCCAAAGTTTTTTCTTGCAGAAAACGTCAGCGGTATGTTGGCTCAGCGGCATAGCTCTGCGGTTAGACGGATACTGGATTTGTTTGACAAAGCGGGATACGACGTTTCTCTTACTTTGGTTAATGCTAAAGATTACGGCGTTGCCGAAGAAAGAAAACGAGTCTTTTATATTGGGTTCCGTAAAGATTTAGGCATTCGGTTTAGTTTTCCTAAAGGTTCAACAAAAAGCGACAGAAAAAAACTTACATTGCGAGACGTTATTTGGGATTTGCAATTTACAGCCGTTCCCTCTGCTGATAAAAATCACCACAATCCCGAAGCAATAAATAATAACGAGTATTTTACCGGTTCGTTTTCTCCCATTTTTATGAGCCGAAATCGCGTTAAGACGTGGGACGAACAAGCGTTTACGGTTCAGGCGTCCGGCAGACAATGCCAGTTGCACCCACAGGCGCCAACAATGATTAAATTTGGGAAGAACGATTGCCGTTTTGTAGAAGGTAAAGAGCATCTTTACAGACGCATGACGATACGAGAAGTCGCTCGCATACAAGGATTCCCAGATGATTTCCAGTTCTTGTATAAAAATACGAATGACGCGTACAAGATGATCGGCAACGCTGTTCCCGTTAATCTTGCCTATGAGGTTGCGTGTTCGATTAGAGATCATTTAGAGGGAAAAGTTGCAAACAGGGAAGTAAATCTGCGTTTGTGGGATATGGAGAAGGCAGGCGTCTAAATGACTACAAGAAGTAACGATCAGGGTCGCGCATACGAGTATATTTGGATTCAGACGTTATATAAGGCGTTATATAAACGTCGAAAAACTCGAATAATCGAGAATTCCAGTTTATTGGCTAATAAGAATGCATGGTCAAATATTGACGAAGATTTGCAGGACGATTTAACGTTATCAGCCCAAGCCGCCATCGATATGTTGTTGGAATTGGAGCCGATGCTTTTAGAAAGCAATAATGACGAGCTGACGCTGGAATTTCAGATGGATAAAAAAGGCGTCGAAGGCGATGTAAGAGATATTGTCATTAGTCGAGAATGTACCGCATGGGAAATTGGTCTGAGTATTAAACATCGGCACGAAGACGCTAAACACAGCCGTTTGAGTAAAGATCTGGATTTTGGAAACAGTTGGTATGGTCTTCCATGCAGTCAACGTTATAAAGATGCGATAAAACCAATCTTTACACGCCTGGAAACAGCAAAGAACGAGAATAAAAACTGGTCTGATATCGAAGATAAAGAAGAAACGGTTTATATTCCGCTTCTTCAAGCGTTTATTGACGAAATAAAACGAGCTTACAAGAAAGACCGTTCTTTGCCGGAAAAGCTCCTTGAGTATTTAATTGGCAGTGAAGATTACTATAAGATTATCAGCCATGACGAAAAACGCATTACGCTAATTCGTACATTCAACGTTCATGGAAGTTTGAACAAACCTGGTCAGGTTAAAGTTTCAATTATTACAGTTCCAAAAGTTAATCTTCCAACGGAACTTGTTGCTGTCAAGTTTAAAACTGACAGTAAAACTACCGTTGAAATGTATCTTAATAACGGCTGGCAAATCAGCTTTAGAATTCACAGCGCAAGAACAAAGGTTGAACCCAGCCTCAAATTTGCTATTAAATTTGAAGGAATGCCAGCAACCGTCAAGACGTTCGTCTGCGAATGGAAATCTAAACAAGATTGATAAAGTATTTATAAAACAAAACCCCGAGAACATACGTTTCCGGGTCGTCTGTTATTTTAAAGTATAAAAAAACAAGCGAACATCGTGTCATAGCCCGATCAGGGCGTTGTTGACACATGTTCGCTTGTCTCTGCGTAGTCTGCGAGGAGTCTGTGTCCTCTGCGTTCAAAAAACTGTACGCAATTATTTTAATCAGCCGTTCTTCTTCTGGAAGTCAACCATGAAGTCGCGCAGAGCAACGACGCCTTCTTCCGGCATGGCGTTGTAGATGGACGCGCGGCAGCCGCCGACGGAACGGTGTCCCTTGAGCGTGCAAAGTCCGTTTTGAGCCGCTTCAGCAATGAACTTGGCGTCCATTTCCGGCGTCTGCATACGGAACGGGACGTTCATGATTGAACGGCATTCTTTCTTCGCGTGACCGATGTAGAATCCGTCAGAGTTGTCGACGACTTCGTACAGCATGGCGGCTTTGCGCTTGTTGATTTCGTACATGTTCGCCAGACCGCCGATGTCGTTGATGAGCCAGTCTGTTACAAGTTTAACCATGTAGATGGCGAACGTCGGCGGGGTGTTGTGCATCGAACCTTTGCTGTCCTGAAGTTTGTAGTCCAGCATGGCGGGCAACCCTTCCGGAACGCGTTCGAGCAGGTCTTCTCTCATAACGATAATCGTAACGCCGGCGGGACCGATATTTTTCTGAGCGCAGGCGAAAATGCAGCCGTAGTCGTTGATGTCAATCGGCTTGTGAAGGAAGTCGGACGAGGCGTCGCACAGCAGCGGAACGCCGTCTGGGGTCTTCGGGGCTTTCTGGAACTGGACGCCCTGAATCGTTTCGTTGCAGCAGTGATAAACGAACGCAGCATTCGGGTCGAGGTCAAGTTCGGAATCGTCCGGAGTGCGGATGAAGTTGTCGGCGGAACCATCCCAGCAGGCGCGAACGGTCGTTTGGGTTTTGCCCTGTCCCATAGCGGTTTTGCTCCATGTTCCGTTGACGATGTAGTCAGCGGACTTGCCTTTGGCAAGGTTCATGGGAAGCATGGCAAACTGAAGGCTTGCGCCGCCCTGTAAGAACAGGACTTTATAGTTGGACGGGATATTGAGCAGCTGACGAAGGTTGGCTTCCGCCGCGCCGATGATTTCTTCAAACGGCTTTGAGCGGTGGCTCATTTCCATAACGGACATGCCGCTGTTGTTGTAGTTGAGCATTTCTTCCTGCGCTTTTTTCAGAGCGGGAAGAGGAAGCATAGCCGGACCAGCTGAAAAATTGTAAATTCTTTCCATGATTGGTAGGTAGGGGTTAAAGGAATTGAAATTGGTAATTATCAATTATGTTGTCAGTCGTCTGACGGGTGAATTGGCTCCTGACCGTCGAGAACGCACATGGCGTTTTCTGCAGCGCGCTGTTCCGCTTCTTTTTTGGACTTTCCCCAAGCGGATGGGTAATAATACCCGCCGACTTTCACAGCGACCTTAAAGCACTTGGCGTGTTCCGGTCCCTGAACGTCCAGCAACGCGTAAACAGGCGTTTTTCCATGTTCTTTTTGGATTCGGCTTTGCAGCGTGGCTTTGTAGTTTTCGCCTTCTTTGCCTTCGATAGCGTCTTCAACGTGGGAGATGAAAAATCTCTCGACGTAATCCTGCGCCGTTTCAAAGTCGCTGTCGAGGTAAATTGCTCCGATAATCGCTTCCTGAAGGTTTGCCAGAAGAGACATCGGCATTTCCTGTCCTGTATGAGCCATTCCGCGTCCAAGGTGGAGAAACCGTCCGATTCCCTGACTTTGGCTGACCAGGGCGCACGTCTGTCGGCTGACGACTATAGATTTTATTTTCGTCATTTCGCCTTCCTGAAATTCAGGATATTCGCAAAACAGGTACGTACAAATCGTCAGCCCCAAAACGGAATCGCCGAGGAACTCCAAACGCTCATTGGACTTGCTGCGGCTAATCGCCCCGGAAGAATGCGTAAGAGCTTCTTCCAAAAGGCTTTTATCGTCAAACGTATACCCCAAAACGCGCTCGCAGGCGGCAATATCCGGGTCGTCGTACGCCTGATTTGACAGGAAATCGTCAGAATCGTCGTCAAAGTCGTCAGAATATCGGCTGCGCGGTGGGGTCATGTTAAAATAGTTAAATTGTTTGTATTATTTATTGCGAAAACCAGCGATTAAAAGAAAATCTCTGGAAATCAGAGCAAACTTGCCAAGCTCCTATTTCGTATTTATAATAAATATATTATAAAGAAGATTAAAAATAGTAAAAGCCCCCCCACAAGGGAAAAAGGGCGATTTATCATTCTTAACCCCCAACAGAACGATAATGAAAACCCGTAATACAATAATATCCGTTTTATTTGCGATTTTGGCTTTTGCGGTCTGCTCGCCCTGTATGTCTGATGACGATGCCGCGGCGGTAAATCAAGCGAAAGGACTGTCCAAAGCGTTTCGCTCAGCGACAAAAAAAGCGCTGCCCGCCGTCGTTCAAATCAAAAATTCAGACAATATCGAAATGCCGGCTATCGGGTCGGGCGTGATTATTGATGGCTCTGGAATAGTTCTTACCAACAACCACGTTACAGTAGACGAAAAAGTCTTGTACGTTCAGCTTACCGACGGGCGAATCTATAAAGTTCTGCAATTCAGAACCGACCCCTATACAGACCTGGCGGTTTTGCAGATTAAGCCGGAAGAGAAGCTCCCCTTTGCCAAGCTGGGCGATTCCGACCAGATGGATATCGGCGACTGGGTGCTGGCAATCGGCGCGCCGTTTTCTCTTGACCAGTCCGTCAGCGCCGGAATTATCAGCGCCAAAGACCGCTCTATTGAAGAAATGCCGCGAACGACGATGATTCAAACGGACGCCGCTATCAATCCCGGCAATTCCGGCGGTCCGCTTATCAATCTTGACGGCGAGGTTATTGGGATTACCTCTGCAATCTATACGACCAAGGGAAGCTACGAAGGCGTCAGCTTTGCGATTCCGTCCAATACCGCCCGCTGGGCAAGCAATGAGCTGCTTCACTACGGAAAAGTGCGCCGTTCGTACCTGGGCGTTGGCACGTCTCCGGTTCCGCCGCAGACGATTCGCGCTATGGGCATCCCAATTCGCCCGGCGGTGAGGATTTCCCGATTTTTCGCTAACAGCCCAGCTGAAAAATCCGGCTTGCAACTTGGCGACATCATTCTGGAATTCAACGGTCAGCCCGTCAAGACGGCGGCGGACATTCAGCGGCTTGTCGAACAGACTCCGGCGGGATCTGTCGGGAAAATTACGATTTACCGAAAAGGCGGTCAGCCGTCCCCCTTGATGATGGTTCAGGTCAAAGTCGCGTCCATGCCAGACGATTTTCTCAAACGCGCCGCCTCTGGGTTTGACGGCGAGGACATTCAGGTGTTCCAGTCCGAAGAATTGGGCTTTTCCGCTATCGACCTTCACCAGCAATTGGCGGGGCAGATCAACTTAACGCCCAACACCGGGATTTACATCATGGACGTCAGCCAGAACTCTCCCGCCATGCGCGCCGGGTTGAGAAAGGGCATCGTCATTCAGGCGTGTAACGGCATTAAAACCTGGACAGTCAACGAGTTTGTCGCCGCGTTGGAACGCGCCGACATCAACCGCGGCGTTATGCTGACGATTCTGGTCAACGGACGCCCCACGTCGGTTCTGTTGCGAAGGTAGCCAAGGATAGTTACGCCTGGGCGAGAGGTGTGTAAACAAATAGACGAAGCCGAAAACCTCCCTTGGATGGCGCCTGTCTCGGGCGCCTTGCTAGCGTGACGAAAAACTCTGTTGAGCCCGGTTCGCGGGCGTCTTCGCCCGCTTCGCCTTTTCTCTTAAAAGATCAAATCGCCTTTATCAGATGTCAACGAGAGGATTTCGCCGTTGTCGTCTGTTAAGTTTGAACCAACGCTGTACAGGATAAAAGGACGCCAGACAGGAAACTTGTAGTCGTCAAAGGAATGTCTGTAATTCGGCTTATTTTCTCGCCCTTGCTTCAGTTCTCGTTCCCAGTCCTCTTTTGACTGAGCGTTGAGCCGATACCCCAGCGTGTCTTTACCAGAACAGGGATCAAAACGAATTGAACCTTGCTTTTTCTCGTCCCAGTATTTATCGGTCAGCTGCTCAAGCGACTCAGGATATTTGCCCTCTTTGACTCGGTAGCGTTCAATCGCGATGGCAACTTGAACCAGTTTCTGCGTTGCGGAATATCTGTCTCGTGAATGAAGAACAATATTAGCAGGGGGAAATAATGCTTTCCCGGCAGATGAACAGGAGCGTCTTCGGATTGTCAGCCAATCAGGAAACTGAGAAGAACTGTCAGAGCACAGGAATTCATTATATTCCTTAAATTTTTGATCTCGAATGACGCGATCGTTCTCAAAACAAGCGTCCTCAAGGCGCAAACGACTTTGGTAAAACCGTTCTCGAACGATATTTTCATCCACGAGCAGGAAATAAGGCGGAATAATTGTATCATATATAAAAACCTCAAATACAGACAAAATGCCTACGTCTAATAATCTAGAAATTGCCACTTCTGCATAACTTCCGTTGTGAACGCCGCCGTCAAATACAAAAGGCTGAACAGCGTCGTATATGCCTATTAATTCGCCATCAATGATGGTTTTTAAATCGACAAGATAATTCTGTGCAGCCAGCTTGTTCAGACGATCCCATTGCGCGTCGGTCATTGACTCGCAAAAACCGGGCATTCGAAGGGCTGCTTTTACAGAATCCCATACAGTATCGGCGATAGCTTGATTAATCAGTCCTGTTACAAGACAGTTATAACCTTCTTCGACTCGTTTAGCATAACGAAGCAGCGTTTCCATGTCGTCCAGAGCCTGGTCAATATTCCCATCTCCAACTGAACGACGAATACGCATGTTAAATATATGTGTAACAATTAGTTTAATGTTGCCGTAATGCAATAGTGAAGTTATAATAGGAGATTTAAACTCAAATGGACATTGAAAAACCGGCATGCGAATCGCCTTTGCCCAGGCGTCCAGTTCTGCTGCATGGTCGTCCAGCCATTGAGAAGCAATGGGATGCTGATCAGACGTCCAAGCAGGACCGGAAGACAACGCTTGTTTGTAAAATTCATAGACGTCTTTAGCTAACGATTCTTGAAAATACGGATCGTCCGCGTTTTTGTCCGGATCTAATTCAATGTCTGCATACTGTGTATTTTGCCGAATAAATTCAGCTTTATCGAAATTAAGCTTTTTGACGTCAATCTTATTTTCAGCAAGATATTTGCTGAAATCTGGAATCTTGTCGTACTTCGGCTTGAGATTCGGGTCGAGTTGAAGCTGTTCGCAGGCGGCTTTCCAGCTTTTGTCTTCGGGAACATCGTCAATAATTTTCGCGCCGTAAAGTTGACATAGATGTCGAAAGCCGTTCTCTTCCGGATTCTTAAATAACGGCTCCATTTTCTCATTCATCGCCTTGGCGTAATCGACTTTTCCGTCCGAACGTCTTGGTTGAGTAATATAATGCGAGCGTTCTGTAATTGTTACAGATGAAAGCGGGAACTGAGTTAACGCAACCAGTACTGCTGCCGCGTGGAGAAACCAAAAACGTTTGTGTTTCCAGAACGGTCGGACGATGTCGCTTTGCCGGGGATAGCTGTTCTCCTGCGCCTGTCCGGGCAGGACAAACGCGTAAATGGCGCCAGCAATCCAGCCGATAACGGGAACGAGAAAACAAGGAATTGCCCAGTAGCCGGAATGGTTTCTGTCGTGCAAACGTCGGACCATTGCCGCGACGGTTGTCGGAATGAATTCGATTAACAAAACGAGCGAGGCGAAAAAGACGACGCTGCCCCAGAAAGCGCTGTAGTATCGCGTTAAGCAATACGCGATTGTATATAACAGAACGTACAACCCCGTCAAAACGAGGGAGAACCCCCAGAACGTCTTGCAGTTTGTCCGGCTGGAATAGTCGCCCCGGCGAGTCGTAAAACAGCTTATTACGGAACTGATATAGTTTAACATGGCTTTTCCTGGTAACGTAAGATTGCAATTAAACGTGATTGAATATATTGCTATTATAATTGTTTATTTTTGAAATGCAATAGGCGTACAAAGATAAATGAGTAAGAAGTTGAGAAATGTGCATACGAAAGAGACGAATCCGGAAAAACATCTCTGGATGGCGTCTGTCTCGGGCGCTATCCAGAGGAAGATTACAGACTTCGTCAATGCGGCATTTCACCCATCCAGCGATTTGGTTCGCCTTCGGCGAAGTGCGTAATACCGCTCCCGTTGGTCGCTACATTACCGCCTTCCATTAATTTTCGCGCTCCCAAAATTTGAGCGCGCACCCCCATCCCAAACTATTCCCTACTCCCTATTCCCTACTCCCTATTCCCTATTCCCTGATTTGTGGTATAATATACTCTAATAATATTACGTTATCAATAAACCCTTTTTTCATTTCATAACCTTAAGGAGATATAATGAGCAGAGCGATTAAAAAGATTACAGCTCGCGAAATCATCGATTCCCGCGGCAATCCTACAGTTGAAGTTGACGTTGTTCTGGAAGATGGCGCTCTGGGACGCGCCGCTGTTCCGTCTGGCGCTTCTACGGGCGTCAACGAAGCGCTGGAACTGCGCGACGGCGACAAGAGCCGTTACCTCGGCAAGGGCGTTTCCAAAGCCGTTGCAAACGTTAACGAAGTTATTGCCCCCGCTTTGATTGGCAAATGCGCTTGCGATCAGCGCGGCATTGACCAGCTGATGATCGCCCTCGACGGCACCCCGACCAAATCCAAGCTCGGCGCCAACGCCATCCTCGGCGTTTCTCTGGCTGTCGCCAAAGCGGCTGCTGCGTCGTTCGGTCTTCCGCTGTACCGCTACATCGGCGGAACGAACACCTACACGCTGCCCGTCCCGATGATGAACATCATCAACGGCGGCGCGCACTCTGACGCCCCGATCGCGTTCCAGGAATTCATGATTCGTCCCGTTGGAGCGCCCACGTTCAAAGAAGGTCTCCGCATGGGAGCTGAAACGTTCCATAACTTGAAGAAGGTTCTCAAGGCTCGCGGTCTGTCGACGGCTGTCGGCGACGAAGGCGGTTTCGCCCCGGCTCTGGACTCCATCGAAGACGCTCTGAACTGCATCATCGAAGCCATCAAGTTGGCTGGTTACGAACCCGGCAAAGACGTTACCATCGCTCTCGACTGCGCTGCCAGCGAATTCTACAAGGAAGGTCTGTACGACTACACCTGGAAAGAAGAAAATGGAGCCAAACGCACTTCCGCCGAACAGGTCGAATACCTCAAAGGCTTGGTTGAAAAGTACCCGATCGACTCCATCGAAGACGGTATGGCTGAAAACGACTGGGATGGCTGGGTCGCTCTGACCGCCGCTATTGGCGACAAATGCCAGCTCGTTGGCGACGACCTGTTCGTTACCAACGTCAAGTACCTGGAAAAGGGCATTCAGCTCGGCGCCGCCAACTCCATTTTGATCAAGGTCAACCAGATTGGTTCGCTGTCCGAAACGCTCGACGCCATCGAAATGGCTCACCGCGCCGGATACACCTCCGTTACCTCGCACCGCTCTGGCGAAACCGAAGACGCGACCATCGCCGACATCGCCGTTGCCACCAACTCCGGACAGATCAAGACCGGTTCCATGAGCCGCACTGACCGTATCGCCAAGTACAACCAGCTTCTCCGCATTGAAGAACAGCTGGGAGAAAAAGCCGTTTACGGATGCAAGTTCAAGGTTAAATAAGAATGAAAAAAACGACCGACAAGGTCGAACGCGGGGACTGGCAGACGCCGCCGGAATTGGCTCAAAGCGTCTGCCGTCTTGTGCGGCAAATTTTCGACCCTGACGCGATTCTCGAACCGAATTGCGGTCAGGGCGCTTTTGTTCTTGCCGCCGCCAAGGCGTTTCCTAACGCCAAACGCATCTGGGCGGGCGACGTCAATGCTCAATACGTTCGCGCGGTTGCTAAGTTTAACGATAGTCGAATAACAGCTCAAAAGGCGGATTTCTTTTCTAACCGCTGGAAACAGGTATTGAATTCCCTGAACGGTTCGGTATTGATTATCGGCAACCCGCCGTGGGTTACGAATTCCGAACTCGCCCGGTTAAACTCTGGCAACGTTCCCCAAAAGGAGAACGCAGAGAATCTTGCCGGCATTGACGCTCTGACGGGGAAAAGCAACTTCGATATTTCCGAATGGATGATGGTTGAAGAGGTCAAGGCGTTACAGGGACGCTTCGGCGTTTTAGCCATGCTCTGCAAGACGTCCGTTGCCAGAAAAGTTCTCCGGTTTATCTGGAAAAACGCGCTGACGTACGCTTCTGCCAGCATTTACAAAATCGACGCCAAACGCTTTTTTAACGTTTCCGCCGCGGCGTGCTTGCTGTTGATTCAATTTCAGCCGGGAATGGATGCGACGCTTACCCCTAGTCCGGTTTACGATTCTTTGGATAGCGTTCAGCCCAGTCAAACTATCGCGCTGAGAAACGGGACGCTGGTCAACGACGCGGCGTTTACAGACTCGTTCCCGGAACTGTTTCAGCTGGATGTAACGCAGCCGCTATGGCGTTCCGGCGTCAAACACGACTGCTCTAAAGTTCTGGAATTAACCCGGATTGACGACAACGTTTATCTCAACAAGCTGGGAGAAAATGTCGAAATAGAACCGTTGTGCGTTTACCCGCTATTAAAGAGTTCAGACGTTGCTGTCGGTCGCACTGAACAAATCCATCGATTTCTGCTTGTTCCCCAAACGCGCGTTGGGCAGAGCGTTGAGCGTCTTCAGCATGACGCCCCGCTGACGTGGACGTATTTGCAGAATCATTTCGACTATTTTCAGAATCGGAAAAGCGCCGTCTATAACAAACAGACGCCGTTTTCCATTTTTGGGATTGGGGATTACGCCTTTACGCCGTGGAAAGTCGCGATTTCCGGGCTGTACCGGACGCTTGCTTTTCAGGTTGTCAAACCGCAGGAAGGACGCCCCGTCGTCTTTGACGACACGTGTTACTTCCTGCCGTGCCAGACGAAACGTCAGGCGCAGTTGATAAAACAAATATTGGATTCCCCCATAGCCGTCAGCGCTCTTAACGCTCTTATCTTTTGGGATTCCAAACGACCGATAAAAAGCGAGGCGTTAAATCGGCTCAATCTGCTGGAACTGGCGAAACGGCTCGGTTTGGAAACGCAGTATCGGGAATGTGCCAAATCTTCCGTGACAGAATAAACTGTTTTTTCTCCGCTACCCTTTCCAGAATCCTGGGTGCAGGAACACGATGAGAGTGAAAATCTCCAGACGCCCCATGAGCATCAAGATGATAAACAGTATCTTTGCCGGGTCGTGGAAGACGCCGAAATTCCCGGAAGCGGTTATTCCAAACGACGGTCCGACGCAATTAAACGCCGTCGCCACCGCTGTGATGCTGTCGAACATCTGATCGTTGCTGTCATAATTATTGTTTGTCCAGGTCGACGCGGGTTCAATAGCCAGCAGCAAGACGCATGCCATGACAAAGATCGTTGCGTACAGGGCGAAGTACGTCAAAACGCTGCGGCGCATTTCGTCTGAGTCCTCAACCGGCTTTCCCTGAATCTGAAGGACGCGGACAATTTTAGGACGAAACACGCGTTCCACTTCTATTCGCAGCGTTTTCCACAGGACAATAAGCCGCATGAGTTTCAAACCGCAGGTTGTACTGCCGACGCAGCCCCCGGTAAAGATCAAAACTAACAAAATGCCGCGCGAGAAATCGTTCCAGTTATCGTATTCTTTCAGTCCAAAGCCGGTTGACGAGACAATCGACGCCACCTGAAATCCGCAGTAACGAAAACTGTCGCACAGCGACGACCAGCTCAGGTTGTTCTTCTGCCCTTCCGGAAGAAAATCGCCGTGAAGCCAGCACGAGCCGGAAACCAGAACGGTCGCCAAGAGAACGATGCAAACAAAGAGGCGAAACTCCGAGTTTTTGAGTAGTTTGAAAATGCCAAACTCGATTTTATACTGTTCTTTTCCGTCTGGCGCGCCCATGTCGATTCGTTTCTTCTCCCACGTTCCCGCATAATAAAGCAGGGCGAAGTTACACGAAGAAATAAGCATGAATATAATCAGCGTCAGTTCAATTATCGGGCAATCAAAGCTGGCGATTGAGGAGTTTCGGGAACTGTATCCGCCGGTCGCGACGCAGGAAAACGAATGACAAACCGCATCGTAAAAGGGCATGCCTTCCAATAAAAGCAGGAGCATTAATAAGGCGTTTAATCCCAGATACACTTCCAACAAAGCGAAAGCGGTTTTTCGCGCCTGAGCGTAGGGGGAATCGTTGGACGAGCGCGGCATTTCCGTCAGCATGAGCGATTTCCCGGCAGAATGTGCGCCCAGAATCGCGACAAACAAAACCATAATGCCCAAGCCGCCTAAAAAGTGGAGTTCGCACCGCCAAAATTGAATCGCATTGGGAATGCAGACAGGATCTTCAACATCGCTGATAACTGACGCTCCAAAGCCTGTTACGCCGGAAAAGGATTCAAAAAGACAATCAACAACTGACATCGGAATCGGTTTGCCAGATTTGTCTTTGTCTCGAATAATGCCGGAGAATAAAAAAGGAAGCGCTGTCAAAAGCCCCGCCAGAATCCAGCTTAGCCCGACAACCGCGATGGATTCCCGCCGAAGCAAATGTCCCGGCGTAGGTTCCGGTTCCTTTTCCTGAGTTTCGTACATGTCGTCTGGGTTATACGTTGACATCCCAATCTCGTCTTTCGCCCGGGATTCAATCAGAACCGCGTTGCGGCCAAAGAATCGGAGAATCCCGCCTATGGCAGCGCAGACGAGCATCGCCCCCGTCAGCGCAAAAAAACTGCGAGAGTCAAAAGATTTTGTCTGCCCCATAAACGGAAACGACCATGGCAGCGCCAACAACATCGACCCGCCCAGAATAAAGGACAGATAACTCAAAAAACGGCAGATTCGGGGAAAGGACATCAGAGTAGCCGGGGATTAGTGATGAAATATGGTTAAGGAGTTAGGAGTGAGGAGTGAGGAGTGAGGAGTTTTTAATTTGTTATACATAATTCGTGATTATGCGTCTTGCCTCAAAAATTTCTATTCCCCATTCCCTATTTCCTATTCCCTAACTTCAAAAATTCTAATATCTGATTCTCTTCGACGTTCTTAACCAACTCGCCGGAACCAATTTTATCCGGCAGGACAAAATTGATGTGCCCGTTGGCGGTCTTTTTGTCGTGAAGCATGATTTGAACGGTTTTTTCCGGAGTCAAGCCGTCCGGCCAGGAAACGTCCATTCCCAACGCTTCAATAAGACGATCGTGTCGGAGAACCGTTTCCTCGTCAACGCGTCCGAGATACTGGGCGAACCGAATGGCGCGCGTCATACCGACGGCAACCGCTTCTCCGTGCAGCTTGCCCTCAAAGCGTTCGAACGTTTCAATCGCGTGACCAAAAGTGTGTCCATAATTGAGCAGGGCGCGGCGGCCGGAAAGTTCTTTTTCGTCTTGAGAAACGACGTCCGCTTTAATCAGACAGCAGCGGTAGACGATTTCCGCCAAAACGTTGGCGTCGCGCTGCAAGATGGCGTCGACGTGCGATTCCAGATACCGGAAAAAGGACTCGTCCAAAATAACGCCGTACTTAACGACTTCCGCCATTCCCGCTAGATACTGACGGTTATCCAGCGTCCGGAGCGTGTCGATGTCAATCACAACGCCCTGGGGCTGATAGAACGTCCCGACGACGTTTTTGCCGTACTGTAAATCAATCGCGGTCTTGCCGCCGACGGAGCTGTCCACCTGAGCTAAAAGCGTAGTTGGAAACTGCCAGAATCGAACGCCCCGCATGTACGTTGAGGCGACAAAGCCCGCCAAATCGCCAACGACGCCCCCGCCGATAGCGCAGACAGCCGTCTTCCGATCGCAGCCGCCTTCCAGCATCCGGCTCCAAATCTGTTCCGCCATTTCAAGGCATTTGCTGTCTTCTCCGGCGGGAATGACAGCCAGTTCCGTTTCCCACTCCTGAGCAAACGTTTCTGCCAGCGCGTCTCCGTAAAGCGTTTCGACGTTGTCGTCGGTTACAACAAAAACCTGAGACGGCGCGCCGTTTTGACGAATGTACTCTACAGCGTTTGGCAGCAAACCCGTTCCGATAAAAATCGGATACGTTCGCTCCCCCAGTTCAACAGTAAGAGTTTTAAGTTCTTGCATAATATTAATATTATACACAGAATTGGGGAATAGGGAATAGGGAGTAGGGAGTAGGGAGTAGGGAGTAGGGAGTAGGAATTCGCCTACAGCGAATTTAAAAACTATTCCCTATTCCCCACTTCCTATTCCCTAAACTAATCCCTTCCAACGCCCAGATTCTTCTCGATTTCCCGGCTTTTACTGGACAGACCGGAATATTCGCAGTCAGAATCGCTCTGCCGCATTTTAGAAAACATTCCTCCTTCCGCTTTCTCTTTTGGGTCGTCTTCCGCTGATTTATGAGAAAAGGATTTACATCCAGAAAACAAAGACGCAATTAAAGCAAACGCGGCGGCAAAGGCTGTTCGACGATTCATAGGGGATTAGTAATTAGTAATGAGTAATTAGCAATTACGCAAAGCGTTGATCATGGTTGGGATTGGTAATCGCATATCAATGCGATGCCATTGAATTATTTCCTGTTTTATAGCAAAAAATGCCACAAAATGCAAGAGGAGTTTTAATTCGTAATGCAGAATGTGCAATTGCGTAAGCGTCTCAATAGTTCCAAATTATTCGCCCCCCTATTCAAATATTTCTATTTTTTATTACAATAACGAGTAATTGATGTTAAATAATTATTAATTTTTCAGAATTATCGCCATGACAAATCAGAAATCCATTTTAAGCGTCGTTCTTATTGCTTTGGTCAGTCTTTCCAGCTGTAATCTGCCGACAGAAGTTGATGAGGCGGATTTAACGCAGCTTCTTTTTTATGAAGTCCAAAACAATAATCTGAGTCAGGCTAAAAAGCTTTTGGATCAAGGCGTTGACGCCAACGCAAAAAACAGTTCCGGATTGTCGCTCTTGCATTATGCCGTCTGTGACGGAAACCTGGAGATGGCGCAGACGTTGGCTCAACACGGCGCCGACGTCAAAGAAAGCAATCGTTTGGGATGGACGCTCTTGCATGACGCCGCCTATTTTGATCATTTAGATGTGGTTCAATGGCTTGTCGAACAAGGGGTAGACGTCAATGCACAAGACGCAAAAAGACAAATCCCCTTGGTTTTTGCCGTTTATAACGGAAATTTTGAGATGGTTCAATGGCTCGTTGAGCATGGCGCGGATATTAATGCAAAAGACAAATGCGAATTGACCATTTTGCATTACGCTGCCGAAAGCGGAAATCTCGAACTGGTTCAATATCTCGTCGAGCAGGGATTGGACGTTAAATCAAACGTTTCCGGATGCACGCCATTGCATTACGCCGCTGAAAGCGGAAATCTCGAACTGGTTCAATGGCTCGTCGAGCATGGCGCGGATATTAACGCAAAAGAAAAATGCGAATTGACCGTTTTGCATTACGCCGCTGAAAGCGGAAATCTGGAACTGGTTCAGTGGCTCGTTAAACAGGGATTGGATATCAATGTAAAGATCAGCTCTGATTGGACAGTATTACACAGCGCCGCTCTAAGCGGGAATTTGGAATTGGTTCAATGGCTTGTTGAACAAGGCGCTGATGTAAATGCCAAAGACAGCGATGGGAAAACGATCCTGATTAACGCCGCGCAAAGTAAAAATGCTGAAATGGTTCAATGGCTCGTCGAACAGGGCGTTGACGTAAATGAAAAAGATAACGAGGGAAATTCCGCCATACTTTATGCTGCCAGCGCCGGGAATTCAGAGTTAGTTAAATGGCTCGTCGAGCATGGCGCTGACATTAACGCAAAAGACAATTCCGGGCATACCGTTTTGAAATATATCACACAAAACGGAAGCATGGAAATGGTTGTATGGCTAAGAGATCATGGGGCAAAATAAGAATTCGTAATTGTTAATTCGTAATGTGTAATTAACAGTGAACGCAGCGCTTTGCGCTAATTCCAAATTACGCATTACAAATTGATATACTTTTTCTACTTGAAATTCCCCGAAAAATGAGCTATTAGCTCCTAGCCGCTAGCTGGTTATCCCTACTTCTTGCGATAACGCACGAATCAGGTTTATCAAGCTAATAGCTAGAAGCTAGAGGCTTAACATCGGAAAAACTCAAGTCGTTTCAGTATAGTTGAATCAGCCTCTTTCTTCGATCGGCTTTACGGAACGAGTTTTTTCGCCAACGTACAGCTGACGCGGGCGGTGAATCTTGTTCTTTTCCGTGTTGTGCATCTCTCTGAAATGAGCAACCCAGCCGGGAAGACGACCCAAGGCGAACAGTACCGTAAACATGTTTTTCGGAATGCCCATCAGGGAGTAAATGATGCCGGAGTAGAAGTCGACGTTTGGGTACAGTTTCCGTTCGATGAAGTAGGAATCTTTCAGCGCGTACTCTTCCAGTTCCTGCGCCAGATCGAAAAGCGGATCTGAACCTTTGTACTCTTTGATGAGTTTGTCGGCGATGTTCTTTAACACGACAGCGCGGGGGTCGTAGCTCTTGTAAATGCGGTGTCCAAAGCCCATGAGTCGGAACGGGTCGTTGGGGTCTTTCGCCTTGTCGATGTACTTGCCCAGGTCGCGGTTGTCGTTGAGGATGTTTTCCAGCATGACGATGCACGCCTCGTTCGCTCCGCCGTGGAATTCGCCCCACAGAGCGTTAATGCCGGCGGACAGAGCGGAAAACATATTGACGTTACTCGACCCAACCATGCGGACGGCGGACGTCGAGCAGTTTTGCCCGTGGTCTGCGTGCAGAATCAAAAGCGTGTTAAGCGCCTTGACGTACATGGGGTTCATGACGTAGTCTTCCGTCGGGACGGCGAACATCATATACAGGAAGTTTTCCGCAAACGAGAGCGCGTTTTTGGGATAAATAAACGGCTGACCGATGCTCTGTTTGTGGCTGAAGGCGGCAATGGTGGGGACTTTGCCCAAGGCGCGGTACGTCGTCAGTTCCAAGGCTTCCGGGTCGTTCGGGTCGAGGTAGTCGATAATAAACGCCGGCATAGCCGCCATGATCGACGCCATAATCGCCATCGGGTGCGAGTGTTCTGGGAACCCCTTGAAAATCTGCTTCATGTTCTCATGAAGAAGCGTATGATGGCAGATCCCGTGCTGGAACTTTTCCAGTTGCTCTTTGGTTGGCAGCTCGCCGTAGATGAGCAGGTAGACGACTTCCAAATACTGGCAGCTTACCGCCAGATCTTCAATCGGATAGCCGCGGTAACGGAGCTTGCCTTTGTCCCCTTCGATGTACGTAATCTGGCTGATTACCGATCCGGTGTTGGCAAACCCCTGATCCATTGTAATCAACCCGGTTTGAGCGAACAGCTTGGAAATATCCAAAGCGCGGTTTCCTTCCGACCCCTGCAGGACGTCGAAATTCCAGCTTTGATCTCCGATGGTCAATTTCGCCTGTTCGATAACTTTGGCTTCTCCCATGAGTGTCTCCTGTAGTAGTTGCGAGTTGCGAGTAGCGAGTTGCGAGAAACGCAAGCGTCTCACAAAAACTTATCGTCTATACGAAAAAATCCCTCATAGCCAACACTACAAGGGATAATAGCTACATATTTCAAGCGCTCTCAGACAGAAAAACGTCCGTCTGATTAAATTTTAGACATTAGTCGACAGACATAAGGCAATAAAACTACTGCCTACTGCCTATTGCCTACTGCCTTCAAAAAGCTCATTCGCCAACGAACGGCAAAAGAGCCATAAATCGAGCGCGCTTGACAGCCTGCTGAACGGCGTTTTGGCTAATGGCGCAGCAGCCATTCTTGCGGCGGCTGAGGATCTTGCCCTGACGGTTGGTCAGTTTTTTGAGCAGTTCAACGTCTTTGTAGTCAACAAACATCGGGCGCGGAAGTTTACCATCGACCAAAATGGGGTCTTTCTTCTTAATGTGAACTTTCGGTTTACGATGTCGATTGTTGGCGGCAGCGTTCTTTTTGTTAGCAAATCGCGGCATGTTTTAATCCTTGGGTTAATAAAACGGTTTTTGTGAGTTATTAAGGAATGAAAGGCGGTAATGGAGTGAGCGTTAGCGAACGAAATTACGCATTCGCCGGAACGGCGAACTTAATAACGGGATAAACTATTTCGGTTCGCCTTCGGCGAACTGCGTAATTCCGCTCCCGTTGGTCGCTACATTACCGCCTTCCAATCTTTTCTTTCAAATGAGAATGGAATTTTAACCATTTTTACGGATATTTCAAGGGGGGGCGGGGAAATTAGTGATTAATATTTAGCGCAGACGGATTTATAGTTAGGAGTTAGGAGTTAGGAGTTAGGAGTGAGGAGATTACGCGAAGCGTTCCGCTATGAGAATGATGAGTTTCCAGCTATTTTGAACTTGAATATTATCAAAACTCTGGTATAATAGATGAAATAGGGTGTAGTTTAAATTCGCCGAAGGCGAACTCAACTCCTCACTCCTCCCTCCTAACTCCTAACTCACAACCACATAGAATTCACAACCAACTTTTACCACAAAATGCTTCACGCAATAATTATGGCTGGCGGGAGCGGTTCTCGCCTCTGGCCGGAAAGCCGGGCGAACCATCCCAAACAACTGCTGAAAATCGGAGCGGATACGCCGCTGATTCGTCAGAGCGTTGACCGCATTCGGGATTTAATTCCGCCCGAACGGATTTATTTGTCAACCAACGCCCGGCTGGCGAAGGCGCTTCTGGACGCTGTCGAGGTTCTTCCGCCGGAATCCGCTATCGTGGAACCGGCAGGGCGAAATACTGCCGCCTGTATCGCTCTTGCGGCGGTGCATTGCTTGAAAAAAGACCCGGACGCAACGATGGTTATTCTCACTTCCGACCACCGCATCGCTCCAGAAGAGGATTTTCAGAACTGCGTCAACGCTGCAGCGAAACTGGTTGAGCAAGATCCAAGTCGGCTGATTACCTTTGGAATCGTCCCGCGATGGCCGTCGGAATCTTACGGGTACATTCACCGCTGTTCCGGTTCCGGGGAAATCGTCAGCGGCGTAAACGTCTACAAAGTCAAAGAATTCAAAGAGAAACCGTCCCGCGACGTGGCGGAGTCGTTTCTCAAAGACGGGCATTATTTCTGGAATTCCGGCATGTTCGTCTGGAAAGCTCAAACTATTTTGGACAATATCGCTCAATTTGAACCGGAACTCGGCGCAGCGTTTGACGCTATCGCCAAAGCGTGGGATTCCGCCCCGGAAACCCGGCAAAAGGTTCTCACACAGCAGTTTACAGCCATGAAAAGCATCTCCATCGACTACGCCGTCATGGAACGTTCTCCCAACGTCAGCGTTGTTGAGGCGTCGTTTGACTGGGACGACATCGGCTCCTGGACGTCTCTGCAACGCCTTTCCAAGCAGGACGAACAGGGAAACACGATTCAGTGCAAGCGATACGTCTGCGTCGATACGGAAGGAACAATCGTCCGCTGTAGCGATCCCAATCATCTTATTGCCACCGTCGGCGTGCGAGATCTGGCGATTATCGAAACCCCGTCCGCGACGCTGGTCATCAATAAAAAGAACGAAGAAGCCGTCCGAAAAGCCGTCGAACAGATTAAAGAAAACGATTGGACGCAGTGGCTGTAGTTTAGGGAGTAGGGAGTAGGGAGTAGGGAGTAGTTTTAAATTCGCCGAAGGCGAATTACTATTCCCTATTCCCCACTCCCTATTCCCTCTCCTTGGTTGACGGAACGTATATGATTCTACCGTCAGTTGGCAGGCGTTTGAAAATATCAACGTTCGTTGTTCCTCTCGTTCGGCGCCTTGCCAACTTCGTTGTCTATTATTCAACCGTAACCAAGGAGATAAAATATGACTTGCACAATTTACAATCACGCTCTTAACCGGGAAATGGATCGTCTGTTTGACAACCTTCTGGAACGAACCGGTCTGATTCAGGGCGACCGCTACGCTTCCATTCCCGTTTGCATCTGGGAAGAACCCGATCGATACTGCATTGAGCTGGACTTGCCGGGCGTTAAAAAAGAAGACATTCAGGTTTCAGTTCAAAAGGGCATGCTCCGCATTACCGCTCAGCGTCACTGTGAAGAAGTCGAAAACCGCAAATGCTGGCGCGACGAACGCCTTTACGAGAAATTTGAACGCACGTTTACTCTGCCGGACTCCGTCGAAACAGAAAACGTCGACGCGGAATTCGTCAACGGCGTGCTGATTCTCTATCTGAAGAAAAAACCGGAATCGAATCCGATGCCGGTGCAGATAAAGTAGGGAGTAGTTTAAGCAGTTAGGAGTGAGGAATTAGGAGTGAGGAGTTACGCAAAGCGCCATATCAGCTCCTCACTCCTCACTCCTAACTTCTAACTCACATCCCTCAATTTAAGCTGTTAGTCAAAGAGATAATTGTATTTCCCCGGCGTCATGAGGTCAAACTTGACCTGGCGGACGAATTCTTTGCAGCCGGCTTGACGCTGAATTTCAATCAGCGCGCCAATCTGTTCCTGAGAAACGTAAGCGGCGATGCCCGCGAGCTTCTTTTCCAGCAGTTCTTCCGAAACGGTCGTACGCATGTCCGGCGGGGTGAGGAAATCGCTGTAGGTGGCGTACTCGTACAGAACGGGGAAGTCTTCCAGCGGAGCGCCCAGTTCCGGCCAGATGTTGCCCGTTGCGTGGAAGACGCTGATAATCATCTCGTTGTGGGCGGTGCGGTGATCCGGGTGAATGTCGGTGCAGGACGGCAGGAAGATTCTCGTCGGACGAACCAGACGAAGCAACGCGGTGTAGGAGTTCTGCAAGCCAGTCGCGCCGCTGATAACCGTCGGACCGGACTGGTCCGTAAAGAAATGCCCGGTGAACTGGTCGACGCCGCTGTCGTGGAATCCGAGGAAGTGTAGATGATCCTCCGGCAAGCCCATGGCGGAGAACGACGCTTCCGCTTCCTGCTGACGAATGGCGGCAATGGTGTTGCGATGTTCCGGACGGCAATATCCGCTTTCACCGTTGGTGGTAATGGCGGCGTGAACGTTGATTCCGTCGTTAAGAGCCGCAAGGAACGTCAGCCCAGCGCCGAGAATGATGTCGTCGTCATGCGGGGCGAGGAAAAGCCACGTTTCCTTCTCGTCTTTCCAGTCAACCCAGACGTCTGCCGGGTTTTCGGATGTAATAACCTGTTTGTCTTCTGTTAGTCGTTGGTAAATGGTCATGGTAGTTAAGTGGTAGTTGAGAGTAACAAGTGGATGAAAGGCGGTAATGGAGTGAGCGGAGCGAACGGAATTACGCATTCGCCGTTAGGCGAACTTGTCAATGCGTTCATTTTTTGGTTCGCCTTCGGAGAACTGCGTAACTCCGCTCCTGCTAGTCGCTTCGTTACCGCCTTTCATTTTTAATTATTAAACGGTTTCAGGGCTCTTTTAAACAGCCCAAGACAATACGCGATTGTCATGCCGTAGTTGGTAATCGGGACGTTTTGGCGTTTACAATGCAATATTCGTGACAAAACCGTCTTGCGGTTAGTCATGCACGCTCCGCAATGAATAACCAGTTTATAGGCGGACAAATTCTCTGGAAAATCCGCGCCTTGAACGTGATCAAAAACGAGATCGCCGCCAACGCGTTTACGAATTAAGTTTGGTATTTTTACGCGTCCAATGTCGTCGCCGATGGGGTGATGCGAACAACTTTCAGCAATCAGAATTCTGTCGCCCGGCTTGAGCGTTTCAATTGTTTTCGCGCCATCGGCAAACGCCTCCAAGTCCCCCTTGAATCGGGCGAAAAGAACTGAAAAACCGGTCATCGGGACGTCTTCCGGAACGAGTTTGGAAACGGACGCAAACGCCTGCGAGTCCGTTACAACCAGTTTCGGTTTGACCTTTAAATTATTGAGCGCATATTCCAGCTGAGATTCTTTAACGACAACGCAGCAGCAGGCGTTATCCAGCAAATCGCGAATCGTCTGCACCTGCGGGAGAATGATTCTGCCCTTGGGAGCTTCCTTGTCAATCGGGACGACCAGCACGACCACGTCGTTTGGTTCAACCATGTCGCCCAGCAGGGACGGCGTGTTGATCCATTCCTCCGGCGCCGCAGCGAGAATCGCCTGACGAACGGTTGTCAGCGACGTCGAAAGCGTTTCCGGAACTAGCGTCGTTTCGACAATCTGCCGAACCATCGGAACGGCTTCAAGACGGGAAACCAGCTCGGCGTTCGGCTCGGCGACGTCGCATTTATTAAATACGACAACAATCGGCGTGTTGCGGCGGGAGAACTCGTCTACCAGCGACTGCTCAAAGTCCGTCCATTCGCCGGCGGCGGCGACGATAATCGCCAACTCCGTTCGGTCGAACAGTTTGCGCGTCTTTTCGATTCGCATCTGCCCCAGCGACCCCTGGTCGTCCACCCCGGCGGTGTCAATAAACACAACCGGACCCAGCGGCAGGAACTCCATGGTCTTTTCGACCGGGTCTGTCGTTGTGCCCGCTACGGGAGAAACGATTGAGACGTCCTGACGCGTCAGGCAGTTGAGCAAACTGCTTTTGCCGGCATTGCGGCGTCCGAAAATCCCAATATGAAGACGCAAAGACTTAACCGTAAGAAGCTGCGAGCTTTGCGAAAAGCTCGCGTCTCCCGGTTTGTCTATATTAATCCCCTGCGCTTGCAAAGGGACAGCGTCTTGAGGCAAATTCTCGCTGTTCATATCGGACTCCTGGCTGTAGAACTCGCTGAGTTTTTATTCTGGAATGAAATCGACCTTCGGGGCGGCTGCCCAGAGTTCTTCCAGACGGAAATGCTCGCGGGCTTCGTCAACGAACAGATGGACGACGACGTCGCCGTAGTCCAGCAGAATCCAGCGGCTGTCCTGATAGCCTTCGATTCCAAGGCGTCTGTCGTTCATTTCCTTCTCGAAAACGCGGTCGATTTCCTCCGACATGGCGTGGAGCTGACGTCGGCTGGAGCCGGACGCGATAACGAAGTAGTCAAACGCCGTTGACAACGTTCGCATATCCAAAATTACAATATCTCTGCCGCGGTTGTCGGCGCAGATCTGACCAGCCATTTTGGCTCTGTCCAAAGCAGTCGCGTCTCGGGGCAGAATTCTCTGTTCCGGGTTCAAAACGTCTTCAGAGGGGTTTTCCTGATTGTTAACTTGTTCTTCTGACATCTTTTTTGATTCCTGTTGGGAAAAACAAAGTAGTAAAAATAATCCAACTTTTCTATTATAACGCATTAAACAAGAAAAGAAAAGGGCAAAAACCGTACAGACTGTACCGAATTTTAGGAAAATAACGAGTTTTAGGTAAAATTTAAAGCAATTTTTTTGGGAAAGCCCTTTATTTTTTATTTAATTTGATTATGATTAAGCTATAATGTTTGTGATTCGTAAAAGAATCGCCGGATACAACAAACACAAAATATAATTATATCTGTACGGAGAAAGAAAATGTTTCAGCGAAATGCATGGGCAAGCATAACCGCGTTGTGCGTCTGCTCATTGGCGCTTTGTATTTCTCAGGCAAGCGCTCAGGAAAAGGTTTTAAAACAATATTACGGTAACGGCGTTCACGCCTATTATTCCGGAAATTATGCCGAAGCGTACGATTTGCTCAGCAAGCCAATCAATGCCAAAATCGAAGATCCGCGTCCGTATTATTTCCGTGGTTTTGCTCTGATGGAACTGGGACGTCCGGATCAGGCAGAAAAGGATTTCAAAGACGGAGCCGCACTGGAACTCAAAGACACAACCGGTCGTTTCCCCGTCAATTTCGCTTTGGAACGCTGCCAGGGGAAAGCTCGTCTTGCTTTAGAAAACGCCCGCAATGAAGTTCAATTAGCTGATTTCCAACGCCGCGCCAAATACAGCGCTGCTATTTACAACAGCCGTCTGGAAGATCAAAAAGCAACTCTTATTCCAGAAGATCTCGATACAACTGGCAGTACGCTTGATTTCGACGATTCAGACTCTGTAATTAATGACGACGCTGATAACGGCGATTCTCTGTTGGATACCGACGATGATAAGGCTGATCAACCCGCTGATAACGACGATCTGTTTGGCGGCAATGATGACGATGATGCTGACAAACCGGCGGAAAACGACGATGTCTTTGGCGGCAACGACGATGACGCTGCTGACAAACCGGCGGATAACGACGACGTCTTTGGCGGCAACGACGATGACGCTGCTGACAAACCGGCGGACAACGACGACGTCTTTGGCGACAATGACGATGACGCCGCTGACAAACCGGCGGAAAACGACGACGCCGATCCCTTTGGAGATGATGCCGCTGACGAGCCAGCCGACAATGCAGACGATAACGATCCGTTTGGAGCCGACGACGATGCCGCAGACAAATCAGCTGATGATAACGCAGCCGACGATGCTGATAAAGCCGACGACGCTGACAAAGCAGACGACGCTGCAGCCGACGATGCCAAAGCCGCTGACGATGACGCTGATCCGTTCGCGGAAGAAACGCCTGAAGAAACAAAAGACGCGGAACCGCTCAAAAACGCCAATCTGGACGACGAAGACGCCAATGCCGACGATGCCGCGGACGACGCTGATAATGCCGCAGACGACGCTGATAATGCCGCAGACAACGCAGACGCAGCAGAAGACGCCGCTCCCGCTGACGACAAAGCTGATAAAGCGGAAGAAGACGATCCCTTCGATTTCTGATTTAATTAGAGAACCGGATTGAATTCATCACCATTATAAAATCACGCTGAAACAATAAGACGCTGTTCATTTGACAGCGTCTTTTTTCATTGACGCTTTAGTTCAACGATCACGCGAGTTCCTTCGTTTGGAGTAGAATCAACGGTCATTTTTGCGCCGTGCATTTGAACAATTTTGTGAGCTTTGCACAGACCAAAACCCAGTCCTCGATTCGCCTGTCGAGCGGAATAATACGGGTCGAAAGCGTGTTCCTTTTCTTCGTCCGTCATGCCGGGACCGTTGTCTGATACAATTACTTTAACGCCATTCCCAACAAGTTCAACCGATACGGCAATCTGTTTCTCAAATTCGCGGCTGTCGTTTTCCAGAGCTTCCATCGAATTCCGAATCAGCGCGGAAAACAGGACGTTGAGCTGACTGTAATCCGCCTTTACAATCGGATCGGAAAGAGATTGAGAGAAATTCAGACGAATGTTTTTTTCAGCGCACAAGCCTGAAAAAGAATTTACAACGCCTTGTAACAATTTCGCAACACAGACGTCGTCTAAAACCGGAACGGGCGGACAGGCGTACAGACGAATGTCTGCAATCAAGTCCCCTGCCCTTCTGACTTCTGAATAGATGTCCGACAAGTCGCGCCGAAGCTGCTCGTCTTTCGTTGTCTTCATTAAAAGCTGAACCCGTCCGCCAATACTGGCTAACGGGTTGTTTAACTCATGACCTATTCCCGCTGCGAATTCCGCCAGTTTGCGTTCCAGATAAACCGCTTGATCAGAATTCAAAGAAACGGAACTGGCGTTTTCCTTTTGCATTTTCAACCAACAAAGTTAGCTGGGAATAGTAATAATCGGGTAATATCAGTTTTGAACGTCAATGCTCAATTTAGCGCAGACGTTGCGAAGCAGATCGTCAATATCAAACGGTTTACGCAGGAAATCGTCTGCTCCCGCTTCTCGAAGTTCGTCAATGCGGCTTTCTTCTACCATGCCGGAAATGCAAATGATTCTGCAATCGTCCATGGAGCTGTCAGAACGAACGCGCTGGCAGACTTCCTTGCCGTTGATATCCGGAAGCATAACGTCCAGAATCATAATCTCCGGATGAAAATCCTTAACCATCATACCGGCGCCAAATCCGTTATTGACGGAACGAATTTCAAAACGACCATCGCGCATAAAAACGTCGGTCATCAAATCGACCAAGTTTGCATCGTCGTCAACGATTAGCAGCTTGTGTTTGCCAGTATCTAACGAATCTGTCGGAATGCCGTTCTCGCGCATGAACGCTAAAAGGCAATCGTGCGGAATCCGTCGAAATTTACTGCCAGGGACGCGGAATCCTTTCAGCTGCCCAGAGTCAAAACAACGAATAATTGTTTGCTGACTGACCTTGCAGATTTTCGCGGCTTCGCCGGTTGTGTAAACTGTTTTTTGTGTCATCAGTGTTTTCCTAACCTTCCTGGTCTGTCCTTATGACCATCAGGGCGTAAAATATATTATTTTTCGGACTGCGGATTCAATCTACGCCAATTGAAACGCATGTCTGAAACCAATGTTTTCTTCGTATATGCCGTGTTTAACTCAATTTCTTCAACTTACAAAGTTGAACTGAAAAAAAGGCAAAAGAAGAATATTTAAAGATTATAGCTAAAAAACAAAAAATACGCAATACCAATTTGCGTTCATTTTCTATTTTAGTTAAAATCGTTAAAATCGGAATAGCTATAATTTACGCTATTTTCGCCTTTTTGTCAAGTGAAGAGAGGGACAATTTTCGCTATTTTCTCGAAAATTTAAAAATTATCCAGTTTGTTAAATGAGAGCTCTGCTAAACAAAAATTCTAACTGTTGAATTGAGAATAATTGTAAATATAAGCAGCTATAGAGGTTGGAATAGTTGCACAAAAAAGGTGAAATATAAAACCATCAAACACCCTATACTTCACCTTTTGTTGATTATTTCCAGACGCTGTCAAAAACTTATTTTATCACTGCGCGCAAGTCGGATTCCATGGCGTCAAGGCGGCTTTGCAGAACGGCAACGCCTGCATCAACGTCTTGAGATTCTTCCGGCGGAAGGCACGTGAACATATAAAATTTAATCTTCGGTTCCGTGCCAGACGGTCTGACGGCAACGTAGTTTCCCGGCTTTTCCAGCTCGATAATAACCAGGTCGCCTTTCGGTCCGACGAGCGGTTCGAATTCGTCCCCGGTTTTGGTCGTCTGGTTAAGATAATCTTTAACGCAGGCGATTCTCATGCCGGCAACGGTTTCCGGCGGAGCGGTTCTGAATCCTGCCATGACCTGCTTGATCTTTTCCATACCCTCTGCGCCGGGCGCCATAACGGAGATGGTTCGTTCCTGATGAACGCCGTAACGGCGGAAAATCGCAGCCAGTTTTTCGTGAATGGACAACCCCTCCGATTTCGCCTTGGCAGCCAGTTCAGCAAAGACCATCGACGCCACCGCCGCGTCTTTGTCTCGAGCGTGGTCGCCGATAAGATAACCGTAGGATTCTTCCGTGCCCAGCAGGAATCCCTCGGTTCCGCGATCGTCCATAGCCCCGCCGATGTACTTGAACCCGACCAGCAAATCGCCGACCAGCGTTGCGCCGTAGGATTCCGTGATTTTACGAATCAGGTCTGTCGTTACCAGCGTTTTGACGATGTAATAACTCGCCGATGCAAGCATGGCAGTTTCGCCATATTTACACGCCTGTTCAAGCTGATATTCCGCGAACAACGCCCCGATTTGGTTCCCCGTCAGGATTGACCATTTCCCCGCTTTGTCGTTGATTTTCAGCGGAGCGGCGCAGCCCATGCGGTCGCTGTCCGGGTCTGTCGCCATGATTAAATCGAAATCGTTCTCTTTGGCATATTCTATCATCGCGTCGAACACGACCGCGTTTTCCGGGTTGGAAACGTGGTTGGGAACGTTCGTAAAGTCCGGATCGGGATTGGCGGTCGGACCGTACAGTTCAACGTTGTCGAATCCCGCGCCTGCCAACGCCGGCAGAACGCACGTCGCCCCAACGCCGTGGAGCGGAGAATACAGAATCTTAATGTCCCGCGGTCCCGGGTGAGACTGTTTCAAAACAGCGTCGATAAACTCCTTGTCGACTTCTTCCTGACAGTACTCGATAGTTCCCTTTTCCAGCTCTTCCTGGAAATCGGCAATCAGAATCTGCTCTGTCGCCATGACGCAGTCGATAACACCTTTGTCGTGCGGCGGCAAAAGCTGTCCGCCTGTCGACCAATACACCTTAACCGCATTGTCAGACGGCGGGTTGTGGCTGGCGGTTACCATGATTCCGCAATCGCAGCCCTTGTATCGAACCATGAACGACATTTCCGGCGTGGAACGGTATCCGTCCAAAAACCAGACTTTGAACCCGTTTGCCGCCATAATCGACGCGCACAGTTCCGCAAACTCTCTCGAACGGTGTCGCGTATCGTACGCAATAGCGCAGCTGGGCTGATGGTCAGAGCCGACAAAGTTCTTAACGTAAGTTGCCGTTCCCTGAGCGCTTTCTCCGATTGTGCGGTCGTTGATGACGTTGCAGCCGACGGGAAACATCTTGCCACGGCGTCCGCCGGTTCCAAACGGAATTACCGTCCAGAATGCGTCGTCCAGCTCTTTCCACGCCTCTTGACTGATATAGCCGACAAGCGTCTCGACGTACGCTTCAAACTGCGATTCCGTCAGCCATCGCGTGATGTTCTTTTCCGATTCCGCTGTAATCTTACCCGCTTCTTGCGCCTGTTTTACTGCGTTGAGCGCTTCGTTTCGTTCCATGGATTTATAGCTGTTGAGGGTTGGAGTTGTCCACGCATTATCGACGTGGGAAAACATGCTGTATATTCTTTATACAACTATATTATATCGTTAGAACAAATGCAATAAAGGAGGGGGGGGAGAGGGGAATTTGGAATTCGGGATGAGGGCATTTGGTTTAATAGTTAGGAGTGAGGAGTGAGGAGGGAGGAGTTGACGCAAAGCTCTCCTCGAAGGGAATGGGAGGAATCCAGCTTTTTTGAACTTGTACAAAACAGAAACTCTGGTATAATAGAGGCAGTAGGCAGTAGTATTTCGCCTTCGGCGAAATCAGCTCCTCACTCCTCACTCCTAACTCCTAACTAACATTCCCCCTGACTTGCAATGGTTGACTATACCGTATACCTCATCGTTCGTCTTTTTGTCGCTTTGGCGCAGGCTCTGCCGTTGAGCGTCAGCATGGCTGTCGTTCGAGGACTGGCGTTTCTGTTCTATTATGTAATTCGTCTGCGGCGAAAGCTCATTGAAGAGAACATCCGCTGCGCGTTTCCCAACATGACAGAGCGGGAAGTTCAGCATACCGCTCATCGAATGTGGATACATCTGTTCACTCTGGCTCTGGAAGTTGCCATTATCAACAGAAAAAGTCACGAAACCACCTGGAAAGAGCATTTTCACCTTCACGGCGTCAATCGATATATTCACACCGTTTTGATGGGGCGCCCGTTTGCGCTTATTACAGCTCATTACGGCAACTTTGAAGCGGCGGGATACGCTTTGGGACTGGTCGGATTCCCCAGCTACGCTATCGCCAGAACGCTCGACAACCCGTATCTCAACCGGTTTGTCAACACATTTCGCAGCTCTACGGGAGAATACATCGTTCCGCGTGACAAAGCGCCCGATATTCTTCCAGGCGTTGTTCAGCGCGGCGGGACAATCGGTTTTCTTTCCGATCAGTTTGCCGGTCAGCGCGGCGTTTGGGTGAAATGTTTGAACCGGGAAACGTCCTGTCCCAAAGGCGTGGCGGTCTTCGCCATGGCGGACAACGTCCCGTGCTGCGTCGGGTTTGGAAGACGAATCAACGGCGTCCCGCTCCAGTTTGACCTCTGGCTGGCGTCGTATCTCGACCCGCTGGAAAATACGGAGGATTCCCAGTCCGTCCGGTCCATTACGGAATGGTACAATCACGAATTTGAAATAATGATTGCCGATGACCCCAGTCAATACTGGTGGATTCATAAAAAATGGCGACCGAGAGAAAAGAAAAAGAAGGGCGATAAATAGATGGAATTACCGCCTTTCAATCCAACTGTTACAAAAATCAATTATGAAATTTTCAGATATTCTAACCAACGCGGAACTTCCCGTTTATATGGGAATTGTCAATGCAACGCCGGACAGTTTTTCTGACGGCGGCAAGTATTTTTCGGAAGATTACAACCCCGTCAAAGCCGTCGACGCCGCGCTGACGCTGGAAGATCAGGGGGCGGGAATAATCGACTTGGGCGGGGAAAGCACGCGTCCCAACGCAGCGCCGGTTTCCCTGGAAGAGGAACTGCGGCGGCTGGAACCGATTCTGGAACGGCTTGACGGGCGGCTGTCAATTCCGCTGTCTGTTGACACGTACAAATTTCAGGTTGCTCAGTCGGCTCTGGAACGCGGCGCGGCGATTATCAACGACGTCTCCGGCGGAACCGATCCCGCCATGCGCGAAGTCTGGCGCCGATTCCAGCCCGGAGTTGTTATTATGCACCATAAGGTCTTGCTTCCAGAGAATTCTTCTGTTAACCCTTTTCCTACTAGTGAGGAGTTGGAACGAGTTGCGAGAAACGCAAGCGCCTCACAAGATTCCTCTACTGCCTACTGCCTACTGCCTACTGCCTCTTCTTACTACAAGGACGTTGTCGCAGAAGTCTGGGAAGAGCTGGAACGGCGGCGCGACGCGGCAATTCAAGACGGATTGCCGAAGGAGAACATTTCTCTGGACGTTGGAATCGGGTTCGCCAAGACCGCTCAAGACAACTGGACGCTTATCGACAACATCAGCGAGTTCCATTCGCTGGGCTGTCCGCTGGTTGTCGGCGTATCGAGAAAAGGGTTCCTGAACCATTCCGACGAGAAAACGGTAGAAGTCGGAAAACGCCTTGCCGACAACGGCGTTCAGATTCTGCGCGTTCACAAGCTGCCAGAGTAGACACAAGAAACAAAAAAAGTGATAAGTTTTAAGTGGCATGTGGTAAGGACGCAAAGCGACGCTCTCACTTACCACTAACCACTAATCACTAATCACTTAGCGCTTATTTTTCAATCGGCTGAATTCGAATCTCCGTTAAAACGGAAATGTCTGCCGCCGGCGGGGTAACAGACTCAACAGCTTTGTTTTGAACGTCAGTGACGCCGGGCACGGATTTCAGCGCGGAAAGGGCTTCCGCCCGCTGACTGGCGGACGTGGAAAACGTCCAGACGCCAACTTCTAACGGCGCTTTGGACTCGTCTGTTTCAACGCCCAGTTCTTTTAATATGGATAGCCATTGTTCCCCATTGAATTTTTCTTTGTCTACGGAACATACAATCTGATACTGGACTTCATCCGGCGCCTGAACGGCAACTTCAGGAACGTCTTCTGCAACGGTGTCGTTAGCTGGGAGCAAGACAACGCTGGGATCTTCCTGAATAGTTTCCATGGGACCGCCGTTGAGGTCAGCAGGCGGATTGAGAAACGGAACGGAACTTTCCAGCTCTTTTGGATTGTCGTTTGCAGGCGTATCTGCAATCTCCGAGTCGTCCGGCTTGGTTTGAATTGGAGCGCTGTTGTCCGTGGGATTGGAAAGGTACAATCCAATTGCAATGATAATTACCATCGTCGGCCAAAGCATGGCGCGAGAGATGCGCTGCATAATCGTCGGTTTCTGCCAATCGTCAACGTAACCGTTTTCAGATTCTTTTGAGACAGACCCTTGTTCGGATTCGCCGTCGTTGGACGTCAACGCGGAATCGGTTAAGAAACTCAATTCGACTGGCGAATCCGCTAATGCAAAAGGGGAAGGAGATTCCGACGCTGCGCGTTCCAGAACAGACTTGGTAAGGTCAAAAGGAACTTTGACCTTTGGCAGCTGAGATATCAGAGCCGAACAACGTTTGAACGACTCCAACTCCTGGCGAAGCTCCGGCTCCGCCTGAAGACGTTTTTCAAAATTAAAAGCTTCCTCTTGAGACAATTCCCCATCGAAATATGCCTCTAAAGCCCCTGAGTCATCTACTTTCATGGTTCTTTCAATATAAATTAATTATATTGGAAAATGTTATTTATCTGAAAGATATTCCGCCAGCTGCAATCTTGCCCTGTACAGCCGACTTCGCACGGTCCCAATTTTAATGTTGAGAACGAGCGCGATTTGTTCGTAATCCAACCCGTCGATTTCACGAAGAATAAGAACCTGCCGAAAATCAGGCGCCACTTTGCCGATGGCTTCCCAAACCAGGCTTTGATTCTCTTTAACTTCCAGTTCGCGTTCCGGGGAATCGCCTGAATCCACCGGGTTAAACGAAGCGTTCTCTGCCAACTCATCGTAGGAAACCAGAACGCGTTTACGTTTCAAACTGGACGCCATATTAATCGCGATCCGATAAAGCCATGTGTAAAATCCGGACTCGCCGCGGAATTTATCCAGGTTGACCAGAGCCTGAACAAAGGCGTCTTGCGTCAACTCGAGCGCGTCGTCGGGATTGCCCAACATGCATAATAACGAATGATATAACCTGTCCTGATACTTGGTTACCAAGGCGCCGAACGCCTCGCGATCGCCAGCCAGAACCGATTGAATCGTTAGCTTATCTTCAGGGATGTTCACGTCTTTCAAAGGTTTAGAGGAGGTTAGACATGAAAAAGTTTCCGATTCTACGGGATTTTCGCCAAAAAAATCGGAATATTCCAGAATCAATGGCAAAAAACTCTTGAATCAAAGATTTTCGCAGTCTTAAAATGGTAATAAATGACTCTTCAACCCGACGCTCAAAATTGCCCTGGAGCCTTTCGGGGTGATTCATCTGCACACATTTAAGGCGGATCTGTTTTTTGCCCAACAAGATTACCTTTAAGTTGTTTGTATTCTAACCGGTTTTTTGCTTTTTGGCAAGCCCCCAAAAGCAGATTTTTTAAAAAATTTCCTAAAATTTTTGAAAAGATAGTAAACTTAGCGAATATACAGACGACTTTTTGCATTATATCGACTGAAAAAAACACAAATCGACGCCGTTTTATTTGCAAATCGCTAATAATTCCAAAATACAAATTGCTAAGAAATCAAATTGCTAATCGCAATTAGTAATTACGAATTATGAATAACAAATTACGAATTACTATCTCCCCCCCTTTTAATAAATAGAGGATTATGTAAATTAGTATTAAGTATGAGGAACGCTATGCGTCCATTCTTAATTACTAATTACTAATCACTAATTACTAATTATTACTGCCATGTCCGTAACCTGTTCCATTTATGGAAAGCTCCCGACGGGAGAAGAAGTTCAGATGTTTACTCTTACCAACTCGAAAGGGATGGCTGTTAGAGTTATCAACTACGGCGCGACGTTAATCGGCGTTGACGTCCCGGATAAAGACGGAAAAGTCGACAACGTCGTTTTGTGTCTGGACGGATTCGACAATTATTATAAAGGACATCCGTGTCTGGGTTCCACGCCGGGTCGTTACGCGAACCGAATTGCCAAAGGGCGCTTTACGCTTGAAGGGGAAGAGTACACTCTGGCGTGTAACAACGGCGCGAACCATCTTCACGGCGGGAACGTCGGGTTTGACAAACGGCTTTGGACGGCTCGAATTCTTATCGATACGAACGATTCTGCGGTTGAAATGACGTACGTTTCTCCCGACGGCGAAGAGGGCTATCCCGGAACGCTGACAGCGAAAGTCGTTTACTCGGTCAACGAAGACAACGAGCTGAAAATGGACTACTTCGCCACGACCGACAAGGCGACTGTTCTTAACCTCACAAACCACGCCTACTGGAACCTGTCCGGCATTTCCAGCGGGACGGACGACGCGCCGCTTTCCGTGCGAAATCACCTTTTAAGAATTCACGCCTCCAATTATCTGGATGTAACAGACGACGCCATTCCCACCGGCAAGCTCAACCCGGTGTTCAACACGGTTATGGACTTCACCGAATATCGACAGGTTGGAAAAGACGTCGAAAAGGCGCAGGGCGGCGGGTACGATCACTGTTACGTTCTCGACGGCAGAATGGGTCTGCTTCGCCCGGCGGCGGAAGTCTACGACCCGCAGTCCGGCAGAACCATGACCGTCAAAACGACTCAGCCCGGCGTTCAGCTCTACACCGCCAACTTCCTCGACGGGTCGCTGTCCTGTAACGGCGTAAAATATTACAAATACGCGGCGCTGTGTCTGGAAACGCAAAACTTCCCTGACGCGCCCAACCATCCGGACTTCCCGCCCTGCGAACTCTATCCCGGCGAAGAGTTCCGTCAGACGACCATTCACAAATTCGGGATATGGGAGGAATAAAGAGACATTAGGCAAGAGGCAATAGGCAGTAGTTAAGATTTCCCTATTGCCTACTGCCTACTGCCTACTGCCTTCCAACTCCTCACTCCTAACTACTCACTAACCAATCCATGCCAGCCAACTTAACTCAACAATACCTCAAAGCGGAAGACGCCTATCGTCAGGCGACCACACTGGAAGAAGAACTGCGTTGTCTTCAGATAATGCTTCAGGAAATCCCGAAGCACAAGGGGACAGACCATCTTCAGGCGGCGTTAAAGGCGAAAATCGCGTCGACTCGAAAAGAAATCGACTCGGAACGCGCCGCCGGCAAAAAGAGCGGCGGGCTGAGCATAAAGATTCCGCGCCAGGGAGCGGGAACGGCGATTATTATCGGCGGTCCGAACTCCGGCAAAAGTCAGCTTCTTAAAAGTCTGACCAAGGCGACGCCGGAAGTGGCGATCTATCCGTACACAACCAAAATCCCGCAACCGGGAATGATGCCCTGGAACGACGTCTACGTTCAACTTATCGACACGCCGCCGATTACGACGGAGTTCTTCGAATCGTATCTCTACGGTTACATTCGCGGCGCGGAGCTCGTTTTGCTCGTCGTCGACCCGACGTCGGACGAGGGAATCCAGCAATGTCAGGACGTCTTGGACCGCTTGCAGAATACGAAGACGCGTCTCGCCGCCGAGTCGGGGCTCGACGAAGACGACGTCGGACTCTCCTACACGAAGACGTTTCTCGTCGCGACGCACGCCGATTCGCCCGATTTCGCCGACGCGATGGAGCTTTTCCACGAGTATTGCAAACATCCTTTCAAAGAATTTTGCATTTCGACCGTCGACGGAACGGGGACGGAGGAACTTCGCGACGCGATGTACGAGGCGATGAACGTCGTTCGGGTCTATACGAAGCAGCCGACGCAAAAGCAGCCCGATATGGACAAGCCCTTTACGCTCCGAACCGGCGGTACGATCGAAGACCTTTGCAACCAGATTCACAAAGATTACGAGCGCGGCGCTGAGAGAGAGTCATCCTCACGATATTCACATTACGAAGGAAGCACCGAATTAT
>CACXSS010000002.1 GCA_902770245.1 uncultured Planctomycetota bacterium
TAAATCATCGACTAAAATATATTTATTTATTAAAAATATAAAGGGAATCAAGTCTTGCCAATAATGCAAGTATGAAAAATAAACAATCGGTGTAAATCCATCTCATCCGTGTTTTCCGTGTGGGACTAATAGCCCCTAAATAAACCTATTTTAGTTCACAGGTACGGACTTGCCGGAAGAGCCTTATATATTCCGTCTGTTAAAGCCCAAATATCAACGCCCAGTCCAGAGCTACGCCCAACGCGGCGTGCTGAACCCAACTGGAAATAATCGACCGGGTTCTGAACGCAATAAATCCCCAGAAAAGTCCGCCGCCCAGCGCGCCCCAGATTTCTGCTCCAGGATGTCCAAAATGGAAAAACGCCGTAACCGCCATCTGAATAAGCAAAGAATTTATCGCGCCGCACGTTGGCGTCAAACCGTGTAAAAGAAAGCCGCGGAAAAAGAACTCGTAGGCTGAGTAATACAGAAAAATATATAATAATGTATGAACGACAAACCACGTCATAGAGCCGTCAGCTGACCACTGGCTTGCTGGATTAAGCGGATAAACCGCGTGAAAGCCCGAAACCACGCCGGACATTGCACCTAACCATATCGTAATCGGCGTAAAAATCAAGATTCCGGCAATCGTTCGCTTAACGTTTCCCAGCTGCAAGCCGTAGTCTGCGAGTCGTTCTCGCAAAACCAGTTTGATAATCAGAACCGGAACAAGTCCAAAAATTCCCAAAGCGGCAAAGATCCGCCAGCATCCATAGAAAAACGTTGACCAGCAGTTCGGCTCCATACTGGATAGATCCGGCTTGACGGGAAGACATTTCCAAGTGCACAGAGCTATTGCCATATACATTATTATTATCGTTGGCTTAAACTGCTCTGGACTGACAAGACTTTTAAAAAACAGCGTTCGAGTCCATCTCGATGCATATTCGGAGGAATATCGATCATTTACCGGGGCGTCAGTTTGAGTTTTTACGTTTTCCATTTAAAAAACTGCTTAACTATCTATAAATAAACAGGTTATCAAAAAAGAAAAAAGCAAACGCTACACCCCCTCCAAATATAAATATATTTGGAGGGTACATGCGTTATTTATTCATCATTTTAATTTATCAAGTTCCATATTATTTTTTAATCTCCTCCAACCAGCGGCACGTTCTGGCAAATCCTTCTTCTATGCCAACGGGGTCGTATCCCAGTTCAGATTTGGCTTTATCGACGCTGTAGGTCCAATCGTCAACAAAAGTCGCCACCCAGCCGGGAGTGATTCGAGGATAAATGCCAAACACTTTGGCGCACAAGAGCAAAAACCGCCCTGCCAGCATCGGACCGAATTTCAGAAGCTTGATCTTGAAATGCTTTTTCCCTGTTACTTTTTCGATAACCTCAAAAACATGTTCCAGCGAAGCGTTTTCCCCGCCTAAAATGTAGCGTTCGCCAATTCGTCCGCGCTCCATTGCCAGAATTTGCCCCTGAGCGACGTCGTCAACCAGAACGTAGTTCCCAATATTGACGCCGCGATTGGGCAGGAACGGGAATCGTCCGCAGCGAATGTCGTCGATCAAAGCCGCCATCGCGTTGCCTTCCGACATCTGCCCGGGACCGTAAACGCGAGCGGGGTTGACAATCGTAACCGGAAGCCCGTCCGCCGCCCATTGCAAAGCCTCCTTTTCTGCAATCGACTTCGACTCTTCGTACTCCGTATAGTATTTATCGGTAATTCGAGGCATGTTCTCGTCGCCAATCACGCCGGGCGCCGTCGGTCCAAACGTTACAATGGAAGACGTCCAGACGATTTTTTCAACGCCCAACTCTTTGGCGGCAATAAAAACGTTTCTCATGCCGTCAACGTTGATTTTTGTATAAATGGATTTATCTCGAGAATAGTTCTTTGCATATCCCGCCAGATGAAATACGCCCTCAGCGCCGGACATCGCATTTTTGAGAGATTCTACAGATTGAATATCTCCCTCAATCCACGTAAAGTTCGGATGTTCCCACAAAGTCGCTTTATCGCCAGAAAATCCCGGAGGATATTCCGGCTTTTTTCTCGACATCCCTGTTACATAATGCCCAGCCGCCAACAGTTTTTCAATTATTTTAGAACCAATAAATCCCGTAGCGCCCGTTACAAACAGGCGTCGAGGCGACTCGAGGGAAAAATTTACCTCGTTCATTCTTTAATCCTTTTTATTTTAATCCTTGATTCTTTGAGATTCGTGGAATAATTCATGCGAACTTCTAATTTCAGTAATAATATATATCGTCCTTTAATACGCTATTATTCTTCCAAATCGGTTTTTACTGGTATCGAAATACTAAAAATCAGAATGAAGATTAAAAAAGCGTCAGACTAACAACTGAAATAACTGTCATAATTCCTATTTTCATTACAGAAAAAGCTGTTTTAAAGAATTTTTTGACTTTTTTTCGAAAAAATGAGGGGGAGTTGCTTGAATAATGCTCAATAATTGTGTAAGATATTCGTATTAGATAGTAGGCGCTATGTAGAGTAGCGCGCCCCTACGTACATACAAAATGGATTGCTGCCGCAGTTGCGGCAACAACGCAATTAAAAGTTACGGTCGGAAGCTGTATTTTTAGTCTTTTTGTATTAAAAAATTATTCTCGTAAACAAGCGAAGCGTTCAAAATCGGAAAGCTTGAGCCGGTTTTGAGAGCTTAACGCTCATGTCGTTATGTTTCGACATCAGCAGATTACGAAAGGAACATCACAATGAAAAGCGTTAGCATGATCAAAGTCTTGCTGGCTCTTGCAGTTCTTGCTTTGACAAGCGTTGCAATGGCTGAAGATGCGCCTTGGGTAATTGACAACATCGTCAAAACCGGGTCAGCAGACACAACCGAACCCTCTGCTGACGGCTCTTGCCTTCAAATTGAATTGAAGATGGCGCCGTCCGCAAAAAACGTCCCCTGGCACAATTTCAAAATTGTCGACGTCAGCGGCGCCCCCGTTGGTACGCTGGATTCATGGGACGAAGAAACCAGAACGCTGTTCTTCGATGGAGACTGGTCTAAAGTAGTCGGTCTTTATCTGGAAGGCATGGGAAACCGTCAGGAGCTGTTCCCCAACGCAGTCGTTCAAGACGTTGAACCGGTCAAACCGGTCGCCCCGGTTATCAAGCCGGCGGTTGTCAACAACGTTCCGAGCTATCCGCTTCGTTATGAAGAACCAATTGCCCGCACAGAACGCCACGTTATCGACAATGTCGAACGCGTTGTCAACGTTCATCACGACGGCGTCCGCACTTACTATGACGGACATCGCGACGTTTACGTAGACGATCACAATCACGTCGTTCATCACGGCGGAGACGTCTATCATGACGACGTACATCATCATGGCGGAAGCGGCGTTGGCGGCGGACACGGACATGGTCACGGTCACGGTCATGGACACGGCGGCGGAGACGCTGTTGCTGACAACGGCTCTGGATCCGGCTGCGATTGCGGTCATTGCGACGGCAACCACGGCGATGGCTGCACCTGCGGCAAATGCTCTGGCAAGGGCGGCGATGGTACAGGCGCTGGAGCTGGCGACGGCGACGGTTCTGGCTGCAAGTACTGCGGCGGTTCCGGCTGTGCGAAATGCGGCAACGGTCCTGGTTCCCCGTGGGAAATGGACGCTTACGCTAAAAACGTTGGACAAGGCAATAAATTAGCTATGGGCGCTGGCAAAGGCGCTTACGGCGAAGAAGCTCCTGGCTGCGGCTGCGGTGAAGGAAAAGGTCCCGGAACCGACGAAGGCGATGGCGAAGGCGAAGATTGCCCATGCAAAGACGGTGAAGGAACAGCTCCGGGCGAAGGTCCTGGTCCCGGCGAAGGCGAAGGTCCTGGTCCTGGAGAAGGAACCGGTCCCGCTCCTGATGAAGGCGAAGGTCCGCTTCCTGACGAAGGCGAAGAAGCTGCTCCTGGCGAAGGTCCCGGTCCTGGTCCTGGAGAAGATTGCGGCTGCGGTCCGGAACCCGGTCCCAACCCGATGGAACCGCCAACGGGTCCTGAACCGAACGCTCCTGCCCCTGGTCCAGCTCCGGGAACAGCCCCTGGAATGGGTCCTGGAGGTCCGGGCGCTTATGGTCCGAACATGGTAAACCTGGCTCCTCAAGTCAGACCGCGCGTTAAGAACCTGGCGAAGAACTTCTTCAAGAAGCCCCCGGTAATTGACGGTCCGGAAATCTACGTATTCAATCCCCAGAAGCCTTACTACAATCCCCAGGTTCCGTACTATGGATACAACCAGGGTTACGGATATGGCGGCGGCGGTTACGGATACGGCGGAGGCGGAGGAGGAGCTTACGGCAACATTCCTGAAGGCGCTTTCGATTACAAGAAACCCGAATATGAAGATCATTTTGTCATGTACATTTCCACTGGAAATGACAAGACTGAAGGCATCGTTTATCAGGTAGATGAAAACGGCCGCATTCTCGGTCAGGTCAAACTGCCGTACACTGCTACAGGTTTGGCTATTCACCGCGACAACGGTCTGGTCTGCGCCGCTCCGCGCGACGGAGGCAAGATTTACCGCATCAACGATTCCGGCAAGATGTCCTTGGTTATGGAAAACAATGAAGACGTTGTTCACCCGTCTGACGTTGCTGTTGGATACAATTCCGATAGCATGATTCTTGCGGACGACCTCGCCAAAACGTTGACCCTGTCCAACACCGCCGGCGTTAAGCCGACCACGTACAAACGAATCAAGGGCAGCAAGTACGAACAGCCCAAGATGTCTGTTGCCGCTGGTCGCGACAAGTCCGTCTTGTTCTCCTCTGACGAAAACCCGGGCGTTTATCGTTACACTGGAAACGCAACTGAAACCGAACCGGTTCTGCCGAAGTCCGGAGCTGTTGCCGCCAGCAACGCCAACGACAACTGGGCTGCCACTCAGGACAACAGCATTGTTGTTATGGAAGGAACTCAGGAACAGTATTCGTTCGACGTTCCGTCCACCCACCGCGTTTACAAGAAGGGCATGCTCAGCTTTGCTCCGCGCGATTCCGTTGTTACTGCCGTTCAGCAGGCTGACGGAGATCAATCGCCATGGTTGATGATGTTCCGCAAGGACGAAAATGGCGAAAAGCAATGCCGATCCTTGTTCAAGTGGGATGAAGAAAAGTATGGCGAAATGCAAGACTTCGTCGTTGGTCCGCGTATGTACTGGGAACAGAATGAACGCAAGACCATGAAGAGCATGTACTAATCATACCTGGTACGTAAAAACTTTCGTAATCTGTAACATTACCGCGGGATTCTGCTTTGACCGAATCCCGCGGTTTTTGCAGTTAAAAGGCTATTATTTTTTCGTTTTATAAATTATTCCTTTCCCCTTAATTTGAAACGGTATTACAATGAACTACAGACTGCTGATTATGACTACCGTTTTAGCGATGTTTGCCGCCATTTACTCTACCGCCATGGCGCAAAACGCTCCTGCCAGCGCAGTTCAGCTTCCAACATTCGGATACAATACAGTTAATACAACAGTATCAGTACCGGATCGCGGCGGGGTTTACATGGGGGGAATTAAACGTTCGTCTTCCGGCAGAACAGAATCCGGGGCGCCGTTGCTACCGTTTAAAAATCGTTCGATTGGCAATCAGACGTCCGCATCTTCTTTTAGCGTTCATGCTTACATTCACGATTTTGAAGCAATGGACGAAGCCGCGCTCAACGCTGGCGCTGCCGCTATTTCTAACGGCGCAGGAGGTCCCGCTATCGTCAATGGAAACAAAACCATTCCGTTCCGTTACGCAGACACTCAACCGCAGCCACAGCGCAAGACAGCCAATCCCAATCAGGTGTCAGTTCGCAAGCGTACAAAGTCCGCCAATACAAGCGAGGAGCCGTTAGTTTTAACCGGACGCAGAACAAAGAACGCCGCCGTTCTGGGAAATATTAAGGATCACCTTGAATGAATATAGATTCAAACGATTCTATTATCTTGCCGCGTCCAGCCGGAGGAAATCCGGTTCTGCTCTGGGATGCTAAAAATGATTCAGACGCCAATTTAGCTGTTGACGTCCACAAGCTTTTCGTTCACGAGCGCTTTTATCCTGAACGTTACGCACAAAAGGCGCTTTCGGAAAACAAGTCAAAAGCGCGGAAATCCGCTCAGCAAACGCTGTTCGAATCTTCAGACAGCTCGTCAAATCTTAAACCTAACGTCAATTCTTACGTCCATTCCGAAAACTGGAACAATCGGTTAATTCTGGGCGATTCCCTGCTGGTTATGGCGTCTCTCTTAAAATGTGACGGATTGAAAGGGAAAGTTCAGACCGTCTACTTTGATCCGCCCTACGGAATCAATTTCAGCAAGAACGTAAAACTGTCAAACAGCCGAAAAAGCGCTGACTTGTCAGAAAAAAACAGCGAGTTTTTCCCGGAGATTCAGGCGTATCGCGACTCTTGGCGCAACGGGATTTCAGGCTATCTGAATTTTCTCCGGGATCGTTTGACGCTGATTCGGGAATTGCTCGCAGACTCCGGTTCAATTTTTGTTCAGATGGGCGAAGAAAACGTCCATCGCGTTCGTCTTGTGCTGGATGAGATTTTTGGCGCTGATAATTTTGTAACAACTATAAATTATCGAACGTCAAGCGGGTTCCCCACTCGCGCTATCAGCCGCGTTGGCGACTATATTCTTTGGTACGGAAAAGACAAACGCGTTTTGAAATACCATCCGTTGTTTCGTCCCAAAGACCCAATTACCGGAGACGAGCATGGAAATTATCGGTTCATAGAGTTGTCCGATTATTCCCGTCGTCCGATGACGCCCGAAGAGCGAACCGGCAAACAGCCGCTTCCCAAAGAGGCGAGAATTTATCTGCCCGGAGCCATGGACAGCCAGGGGATCCAAAAAAAAGCTCAACCCGTTGAATTTCACGGTCAAACTTATCACCCTGCTGGAAGCAGAATCTGGACGGCTCAGTATCCAATCGGCATGGAACGGCTTAAAAAGGCAAACCGACTCGAAGCCATCGGGAAGAATTTACGTTACGTTCGGTATCTGGACGATTTCCCGTATATTCCTCTTACCTCTTTTTGGAACGACACCGGCGCAGCTGGGTTTTCGTACGATAAGCGGTACGCGGTTCAAACCAACCCGATTGTCGTTCAACGCTGTCTGCTCATGACGACTGACCCGGGCGATCTGGTTTTAGACCCCGCCTGCGGCTCTGGCGTTACACCATTTGAAGCGGAACGATGGGGACGGCGCTGGATTGGCATTGACGCCTCGCGCTGCGCTGTCGCTATTACGACCGCTCGCCTTACTGGAGGGAAATATCCATATTATCAGATTGAGCTACAGTCAGACAATCCTGCCGATGGGTTTATTTATAAAAAAGCCCCGCATATCACCGTTAAGTCTGCTGGAACAAACGAACAGATTGACATTATCTGGGACAAATATCAGTCTGAACTTCAAAAAATTGCTGCCGAGCTAAACTCTCTTTCAGGTCAAAACTGGAATGATTGGGAAATACCTCATCTGTCAGACGCAATCGTTAAAAGCCTACAGGCTGACATTCCTGTATTTACCCAAACGCTTGAACGCTATTGGCGGTTATTTGCCAGACGGCAAAAGGAAATTGACAAGGCGATTTCAGAGAACTCGGAATCGGAACCGCTCTTTGATCAGCCTTTGGAAGATTCAAGCCGCTGCCGATGTACAAGTCCATTTACAATAGAAAACCTTTATCCAGACGCTGTTACACAACCAGCAAAAACTGCAAAGAATACAAAACAGAAAGAGTTTGCAAAAATCATTCTGGAGCGTTTATCTCTTTCGGGAATCGTTTTGTACGGAAAGAAGCAACGCGTTAATTTTAGTAATCTGAAATTCATAAACTCCGGTAAGCTGACCGCTGACGGCGATTTTACGGTCAATCGTAATAACGCCGCTGCTGGCATTCTGATTGCAAATGAATTCGAAACCATTTCTCCTTCCGTTTTGACTCAGGCGGCTAAGGAAGCGCATAAGAATCAGAAGGACGCGCTGTTTGTACTTGCGTTTAATTTCGCGCCCATAGAAGCGGAATTTCTGTCAACGCTGCCCTTGCCTGTCTATCCTGTCAAAATCAACCCGGACATACACGCCGCCAACGAACTGAATAATTCAGAATCCAACTCCAGTTTTGTCTTATACGGAAGCCCGGTTTTGAACGTTCAACCTGTTTCCGATACGGAATTTCAGCTTGAATTAAAAGGCGTTCGGATGTACAATCCCTTAGCCCAGACAGAGGAAATCCAGCCGCCAGAAAGCGTTGGAGCATGGTATATCGACGCGAATTACAACGGTCGTGAATTCTGCGTTTGTCAGATGCGATTTCCTGACGCCAGCTTGAATCCCTATCGACGCTGGAACAGCAAAGCGAACTCGACTCATCTCAATCGAAAAGAATGGGACGCTCTGACAAGTTCCGTTTCCGACGTTATCAGCATTTCAAATTGTAACGTTGCCGTCAAAATCGTTTCCCCTGCCGGGGACGAAAGTACAGTTGTCATTTCAGACGCTTCTTTGCATCGGCGTCAAAAATAAAATTCCACTTTCATCGTCATGTATAATTTTGCGAAAAACTGCTGGTTTTTAACAGGTCCGACAGCATCGGGGAAATCCGATTTGGCAATCGCCTGGGCGTTAGAGCATAACGCGGAAATCCTGTCGATGGACTCTGCCGCGATTTACAGGCGTATGGACATCGGAACTGCCAAACCAACACAGGAACAGCGCGCCGCCGTTCCTCATCACCTTCTCGACATCGCCAACCCGAGCGAAGAATTTTCGGTCGCCCAGTATTGTGAGGCGGCGGAAGCCTGCGTTCAAGACATTCTCGCCAGAGGCAAAGTCCCGCTGTTCGTTGGAGGAACGCCGCTGTACTTAAAAGCCCTGCTTCGCGGACTGTTTGACGGTCCCAGCGCTGACTGGTCAATTCGTCAGGAACTTCAAGAAGTAGTTGACGCCTTCGGTCTGGAACGTCTTCACGCCATGCTGGAGGAAGTCGACCCTGTCGCGGCGGCGAAATTGCACGTCAACGACTCACGGCGCGTTATTCGAGCCATTGAAGTTTATCGGCTTACTGGAAAACCGATTTCTCAATGGCAAAAAGAGCACGATAAGCCTGTCCCGCAGGAGGACTGCCGAGTCTACGCTTTGGAAGTCCCTAAACCGGAACTGGACGCTCGCATCGCAAAACGGGTTGACGCCATGCTCGCCGAGGGGCTAATTGACGAAGTGCGCCGTCTTATCCAAAACGACTCGCCTTTATCCCGAACCGCCTCTCAAGCTGTTGGGTATAGAGAGCCGATTCAATGGATCGCCAACGGCGAAATCGTTCCTCTGTCTGAACTTAGAGAGGAAATCATTCTGCACACCCGCCAATTGGCTAAACGACAGATGACCTGGTTCAGAGGGTTGTCAGAATGTAGAATTATTAGCAATCCTCAAAGTTTTCTGTCAAACCTGGATTGAATCAAACTTTTTTGAACCGTATTCGTATAAGAATTGCGTGTAAATCATATAAGCCGTTATTTTTCAATATATAAGGATAAAAAAATAAGAATAATCGGTATATTTTACCTAATAATATTCCCTAAAAGATTTTTTGAAAAAAATGCTCCAAAAAATCTTTAAGAACGCTTGCTTTTCTTTTATTAATTGATTATTATTAATACTAGAAAAAAGAACGCAATATCAGCGTTTTAAGAGGAGTTGAAGCTACTTATCCTTACATTTACAATTCGTTTTTACTTCATTTAGTCGCCGGAACGACTTTGATTTTCACGCCTTTGGTTGAATAATCAGATCGTTTCGCAAACAGCGATTAGCAGAAAAGGAAGGTGCACATGAACGTAACTATTTCCACTCGGCACGGCAGCGTCAGCGAGCAGACTCAGGCTCATTTGGAGTCGAAGGTCGAGAAGCTCAGTCGTAATTTCGACACCGTTACTGGCATTGACATCCTGATTGACCTCGCCAATCGGGAAAAGCCCAACTTGAGCGTTACGGTCAAACAGAAAAACGGCGCAGACGCCCTGGCAACAATCGAAAACACGGAACTCCTCACTGCCATGGATTCGGCGCTTGACAAACTGGAACAACAGCTTCGCAAAGCGAAGGAAAAGAAGCTCACGAATATTAAAAAATAACCTGTGAGGCAGTTATAGAGCTGCGCTTTTACATCGTATTAAAACAATTCGTTTACAAATTCCCTGAATGCTCATGGGAGCATATTGGGTATTTGTGTCAGAAGAAACCGAGATAAATTCGGATTCTAACGAAAAAAAACGAGGAAAATGGCAAGAAGTTTTATTTTTCCTATGCCTCCTCCATTTAAATTTAATACGAATTTGCTATATTATAGCAATATCGTTTTACTTTAGATTTATTCGCGGTGAGAAGAACCGTTTTTCTCACCGCAAGTTATACCTTTTTTACAAGGAGTCCTCGCAGATGAGGTTCGATGAATTTATCGTAGTAGATTCGATTAATCCCAATCTTCAAGCGACAACCAAAGAAGACGCCATTCGTGAAATGGCAAGCTCTTTGGTCAAAGCCGGCAAATTACCAGAAGACGACTATGAAAGCCTCGTTCGCGCGATTATTAAACGCGAAGAGTTGGGAAGCACAGGCATTGGTCGCGGCATCGCTGTTCCTCACACCAAGCATCCCTGCGTCAAGGAATTGGTCGGCACAGTAGCAGTGAGCAACAAAGGAGTCGAATTCGACAGTCTTGACGGAGAGCCGGTTTACGTATTATTTCTGCTCATTTCTCCGCCAAACGAGCCGGCGCGGCACTTGCGCGCTCTGGAACTCATTGCTCGCCAGCTTCGCAACGATACGTTCTGCAAGTTCCTCAAGCAGGCGCGCAACTGCGAAGACATCCTTCAGTTGATTACCGAAGCGGATAACAATCAATTTGAGTAATCCGTTTGACTCCAAGAGTCATGTAAAAGTTTAATCGACAGGTTTTGTCGAGGCAAAAGAAAACATTCTCCTGAGTCTGGCGTTTTTTAACGTCAGATCGGAGTTTGTCATAACTTTACATTGTACGCAACTAAACTAATTTTTACCACTTATATGAATCGACTCGTAACGGTCGCCAATCCGGAAGGATTGCACATGCGCGTTGCGCTGATGATTAGCGAATGCGCCAAAAAGTACAACGCTACGGTTACCATTACCAAAGATTCGGAAACCGTCAGCGCCCGCGATATATTGCAGGTTCTGACGTTAGGCGCTTCACCGGGCGTTAAGCTCAGGATTGACGCTCAGGGCGAACAAGCGTTAGAAGCTCTTAATAGCATCTGCGCCCTTTTTGAGAACAACGTCCAATCGTCTGTCTGACGCGGTCGACGTTAAAAACGGTTTTCGATTCCAGGACGCTGTTCCCGGTTAAAGACGCAACGTTAATTCCTATTCGCCGCAATCTCGAAATTTGTCATTTTTGTCGCATTTCGAGATAAAGGATGTTTTATTTTCTAAAACAGTTGCTTCGCGCCGTTTTTACAACGTTTTATGACCTGCTCTTTCAATGAGCGTCAAATATAAAACTAAATGATAACGCTCAAAGGAATCCCCGTATCGCCTGGAATTGCATTTGGAGAAGCCCTGGTTATTGACGACGAGGGCTTTCGAATCCGACAATCGTTTATCCAGAACAAAGACGTCAAGGAGGAAGTAAAGCGTTATGAAGACGCCTTTGAGCAGGCAAAACAGGAGCTTTCTGTAAACGTCAATTCCGTTACAAAAGAACTTGGCGACTATTACGGTTTAATCTTCCAGGCGCACCTGGCAATTCTCGACGACTCCACGCTGCGCGAGGAAATTCTCAAAAAAATCGAAACGGAGCGTTATTCTGCTCCATTTGCCATTTCTACTATTTTCAAGCAATATGCGGAGACGTTTCGCAACATTCCCAACGAACATCTGTCTCAGCGCGCTAACGACATTATCGATCTTGAAAAGCGAATTATGAGAATTGTCATGGGAGTTAATACGGAAACTCTTACGACAATTAACAAAGACATGGTTGTTTTGGCGCATAATCTCACGCCGTCAGAAACATCCAATATGAACCGAAATTGCGTTCGCGCTTTCGTTACAGAAATCGGTTCTAAAGGTTCGCACACCGCAATCATTGCAGAAGCTTTGGAAATCCCTGCGGTTCTGGGAACGGGGAAATTCCTTGACAAAGTTCAGGCTGGTCAAAAGGTTATCGTCGACGGTCATCAGGGGTTAATTTACATCAACCCAACCCCTGAAATCGCAGCTCAGTATCAAAAGCAGTACAACCGGGAATGCGAGCTGAAAAAGCAGCTAAACAACCTGGATCATACGCCGTGCCATACAAAAGATGGAACGAGAATCCAAATTTTGGGAAACATGGAATTGGAGTTCGAGTCGAGAAACTGTCTCAACCGCGGCGCAGACGGCATTGGTCTGTATCGTACAGAATTTCTTTGGCTGACAAACGAATTGCAGCTGGACGAAGAAACTCATTTCCAAAAATACAAAGAAGTTGTTGAAACGATGGACGGCAAGCCGGTTACTATTCGAACCTGCGATTTAGGCGCCGACAAAATACTCAAAGACATTATGCCCGACACCGGCCGCAACCCGGCGCTGGGGCTTCGGTCAATTCGTCTGAGTTTGTTTATGCCGGAAATGTTTCGAAAACAGCTTCGAGCCATTTTGAGAGCGTCCGCCTTCGGTCCGATTCAAATTCTCTTTCCGATGGTTACAACGCTCACGGAATGGCGCCGCGTCAAGATGATTGTTCACGACACATTCGAAGACCTTGACGAACGCGGCATCGCTTTCAATCACGACATTCCCCTGGGAATCATGGTTGAGGTTCCGTCAACCGTCATGATGATTGAAGAATTCCTCAAAGACGTAGATTTTATCAGCATCGGTACCAACGACCTGATTCAATACACAGTTGCTGTTGACCGAACAAACAAAGACGTCGCTCAGCTATTTAACGGCTGTGAACCGGCTGTCATTAAATTGATTTGGAAAACTGTTACAGAAGCAAACAAACATAATGTGCCGGTCTGTCTGTGCGGACAAATGGCAAGCGACCCGACTCTGACAATGCTCTTGCTGGGATTGGGGCTTCGCTCTTTATCAATGCCGCCAGCCGCCATGAGAGATGTTAAACGCGTATGTTTTGCCACAGAAATGCTGCGGTGCAGAGAAATTGCTTTTCGGGCGCTTCGTACAGACAACGCTGGAGACATTCAGTCCCTCCTGCAACGGGAGTTGGCTGCAATCCTCCCGGATTATCGTCAGGATGAATAAGCGGACATCCGCCGACGCCGGCGATAGGCAATTATTAAATCAAAGCCAAATCCAAAGTTCAAACAGAGACGATAACAATATGCGCCGTCATCCAATTGATTGCCAAACAGGATTCGGCTTCCACACTGAACGTCAAATTTTTCTCCTATGCTTGTAGAAATCAAAAATCTCGTTCGATATTTTCCGCGCACTAAAGCGGTCAACAATATTTCGTTTGGATTCGACAAGGGGCAGATATTTGGCTTTGTCGGACCTAACGGCGCAGGCAAAACAACAACGATGCGAATTCTGGCGACTCTTGACCAGCCGCAGTACGGGGACTGTTTTGTTGACGGTTATTCCGTTACACAATATCCGGAAAAAGCCCGAAAGCTGGTTGGGTTTATGCCAGACTCTCTTCCCATGCACAACGACATTTCCGTGCGGGAATACATCGATTTCTACGCCAGAGCGTACAACGTCCAAAATCCAACACGGAACAAAATCGTCAATGAGGTTATGGATTTTACCGATCTGCACGTCATTGCAGACAAGACGCTCAACGCGCTTTCAAAGGGGATGAAACAGCGCGTCAGTCTGGCAAGAGCCTTGGTTCACGAACCCAAAGTCCTCATTTTGGACGAACCAGCCAACGGGCTTGACCCGCGAGCGCGCGTTCAAATGCGAGAACTTTTCAAGGCGTTAGCGGAAAACGGCATGGCAATCCTGATTTCTTCGCACATTTTAACAGAACTGGGAGAGCTTTGCGACGGGGTTGTATTCATCGAAAAAGGTCAACTGCTCGATGCTGGAACCATTTCCGAAATCAGCCAGCGTCGTTCAAAAGACTCTCTTGAAGCGGAAATTCGATTGCTTCGTTCTGACGATTGGGAACAGCGTTTAAAGCAGCTTTCCGTTCGTCTTTTGGAAATTCCCGGCGTTACAAACCCTGCTGTTGCTGGAGATCATATTGAATTGACTATAGAAAACGGCGAGTCAACCGCAGCCGCCATACTTCGACAACTGATTAACGACGGGTTCCCGATTGTCGATTTTCGTTTGAGAAACAATCAGCTGGAAGACCTCTTTATGACAATTACTAACGGAAACGTACAATGATACAGCTTTTTAAAAATATATTTGCTTCGCTGGATAATAAAATCAATCCTATCGCCGTTAAGGAAATGCGTCAGGCGGTCAGAAGTCGATACATCACCCTGTTGCTGCAGCTTTATCTGCTCATTGAACTGCTCATGACAGGTTTTTACCTTTTAACCATTGACGTAAACGACCTGGCTTCTGGCGGAGCGGAATTATTTTTCCCCTTGATGGTTTTGCTCTTTATTGCAAACCTGATTTGCGTTCCGGTATACACATCCACTCGGCTGACAAAAGAAGTTCACGATAACGACGCAATGTTCTCTACAACGCTTACGCCGATGCAAATCGTCAGAGGAAAATTTTACTGCGGTTTGTTAATTTCCCTGCTTCTGTTCAGCGCCGCCGCCCCATTTATTATTTTGACTTATTTGCTTCGCGGACTGGACATATCTCAAATTCTCTCGACGCTTTACTGGTCGTTTCTAACCATTCAGGCGTTCAACTGTTACGGAATCATCTTTGGAGCGCTTAACATCAATAAAGTATTAAGAGCGATTATCGCCTGTATTATGGGATTTGCCATACTTGGAGTGTTGGACAGCCTCCCCTACGGTTTCTCATTCATATCAGCCGTCAGTTCTATGGACTGGGAAACCTTTTTCATTTCAACGCTTGTTTTTCTCTTTTTGAGCGAAGCGTTTATTACGCTTGCCGCCTGTTTGCTCTCCCCGCTATCATTCAATCGTATGACGCGGCCGCGGATTTTCGCAACAGTCAGCTCTTTTTCGTTAATGATAATAGCTTTGATATACTACGGCTTCACTTCCAGCAACGTTTATTTAGAGGTTGCATGCGCGTTTACTTTTGTAACAGCTCTTGCTTTTCTCGGAATTGGCTTATGTGAACGAACGACATTGAGCGTACGCCAAATTCAACAGATACCGCAAAACCCAATTCTCCGAATTCTGGCGTTTCCATTCTTTACCTGCGTCGGTTCCGCTGTCGTATGGTTTATATTTATGTTCGGATTATTATTGGCATACGACAGTTTTTTTGATCAAGGCATAGTATTTGAACACCTGGTGGATATGGACTCCCCATTTCCATTCCTCTGCATGATTTTGTTTTATATAACATGCGGCATGCTTATTCGTATCGGCATTGATCAATGGCGCCGCGACAACCAGAGTCAACGACTTCCAGACAATCCCCGCATTATTATTTATCCATCTCCGCAAAAAGGCATCGCAACTGTTGCTTATACGTTGTTTTTAATCGCAGTTCCTTCTCTTATCCCGCTGCTGTTTATTTTTAGTCACGGCGCAGAAATTAGAGAACTGCTGTTCTTCTTCTCGCCATTTAATTACATGGACGACTATAGGGCAAACAATAACGCTATACCCATCTTTTTTGGCGCCGCCAGCATTTGCGTTTTGATTATATACAGCTGTATTTCATTTCTTCGATATTATTCGCTGGGTTCCACGAATACTGCGCCTCCAAAATTGAATACAACTGGTAAACAAGGGTAATTTTAGCAATATTTCTCTTGACAAAGTTGCTAATATCGGTATGATAAACCATAAAAAGACGATTAATCAAGCCGTCTTTTTATGGTTTACTTCAACATATTTGAGCCCATTTAATTAATATAACAACTCATGGATACAATTACATCCTTTATCGAAAAATGTAAAGTTGTCCCGGTTATCGCTATTGAATCCGCCGAACAGGCGCTTCCACTGGCAGACGCGTTACTCGAAGGCGGGCTTCCCATTGCCGAAATTACGTTTCGCACAGCGGCAGCTGCGGAAGTCATCTCGATTTTAGCGCAGCAACGTCCGGAATTGATCGTCGGAGCGGGAACGCTTCTGACAACTCAAAACGTAGAAGACGCCATCAAAGCCGGCGCGAAATTCGGCGTTGCTCCTGGCTGCAATCCGGACGTTATCGACTTCGCCCAGGCAAACGGATTCCCATTCATTCCTGGCGTCTGTACGCCCAGCTGCATTGAATGCGCGCTGTCAATGGACTGCAAAGTCCTCAAGTTCTTCCCCGCCGGAGCGATGGGCGGCGTCAAGATGCTCAAAGCGCTCTACGGTCCGTATAAACACACGGGCGTCAGATTTATGCCGACAGGCGGCGTTACTCAAGAGAACCTGTCAGAATACCTTTCCGCGCCGGGCGTTATTGCCTGCGGAGGAACGTGGATCGCTCCCGCTGCCGACATCGCCGCCGGAGCTTGGGACGTCATTGCAGACAGATGCAAAAAAGTTGCCAACGCATAAGTATTGTCATCATAATTGGGGATGTGTAATCATGAAATAGGAAACGCTTTTTCGTCTTCGACGAATTAAGATTCTATTCCCTACACCCTATCCCCTGCTCCCTATTCCCTTATCAATTTAGCCATGTCCAATTCCCATTCTGACGAACCTAAGCTCCTGCCAGGCTGCTGGCTGGAAAGTCCGTGGGATCCCGGAACGGCTGGAACCATCTCAGAGCAGTCGCATTTAATCGACTTGATTCCGCTGTATAAAGCTCAGTGGCTGCGGTATTTTCTCTTTTGGGCGATAATTGTTGGAGGAACGCTGGCATTAGGAATTCTCATTCCGCCAATGCTTAACGCGATGAACGTTCCTGTTCCCAACCTCATCAAATTGGGAAAAACAGGCTTGGACAGATGGCTGGAAACCATTCTGTTGCTTTTAACCGCAGGAACGTCGTATTTGGCATGGCGTATTCGACGACAAAAACCGGAATGTTTAACTCGCGGCTGGATCCTGCTTATCTGCGCTGGGGTCTTCCTGTACATGAGTCTGGACAGAACGGCTCATTGCATCCCATCGATCGCTCAAAGCCTCAATGTTGTTTTGAAAGACTCCCTTGCTGTCCAAAACGCGTCATTTGAACCTGACAACATTCTGTATTGGGAAACCGTTGTTTATGGAATCGTCTATCTGGCGTTGTTGTCACGGTTAATGATAGAATTCAGCGGAACTTCAATGGCGCAGCTGTTTTTACTTGCAGCAACGGCGGCGTATGCATGTTCCTGCGGGCTGTGGTTTACTCCAGACAGTCTCAAGCTTCCTTTGACTATAGAAGATCTTTCCGGCGCCTTAACCCTTCTGGGCGACTTCTTTCTTTTCTGGTCAATGATCAATTACGCTCGATTCATTCTTTTGGAAGGTTTTGGGCTGGACTCGGAAGGATGGCGTATTGCAATCAATCGATACCGATACGCCTCGCGGCTTTCTGCCAGACGCAGCTCCTATATGCAAACAGAGGCGAAATCCGACAGCGACTACTCGTCGCACTCTACAGAAACGTCTTCATATTCAGACGCGTATTCCTCAGACAGTTCGCCTTTTACTTCAGACGAAACAAGTTCACAGGCGGCAACAGACAATTCTAATCCTGTTTCGCCTTATACTCAAACGATTTCCTCTGTTGCAACAACCGGCATCCCTACGCCAGAAACCTCGTATAATTCACAAACTCCTTCGCCTTACGGGCAAGCATATAATTCGCCCTATACTCAACAATCATACGGGCAGCAGTCATACCAACAGCAACCGTATTCTCAACAACCTTACGGTCAACCCCCGTATGAACAGTCTCCGCCAGGCGGTCAAACGCCATACAACGTTCAAGCGCCATATTCACAAACTCCTTACGGACAACCTCAATACAATCAGACGTCGTTTGATATACAACACAATCAAGCCTACGGACAGAATTCTCATCCGCTGCCGCCCAACTATCCTCAAACAACGTCCAATTCAACAGTTTCAAACAATTCTTCATCCGGAACGCCTGCTCCGCCTTCCGCATCAACTTCATCAACGCCAACAGCGCAGGAAGTTCAACTAGAGTTTAAAAAGCTGGAAGAAAAAATCCATCGCCAGCTCACATACGACGAAAAGAAAGCGGTCGTTCGGAGAATGATTCGCGAACGACAGGGGAAATAATCAGAGCTGTAAATAAAAAAACGAGAGTTCCACGCATTTGCGTTTCACTCTCGCTGTTAACAAAAAACAATATCGTAACGTTTTTACTGTTCCATTTCTGCAACCTGACGAGCGTACTGTTTTGCGTGTTCGCGGAACTGTTTCATCGTATCCGGCGAAGAGAAGACGTAAAGTTTCTTTCCGTAGACCAGGCAGTAATCAACCTTTCCATCTACATTTCGATTTTGTTGGAGTTTCAACATCGGGTCGAACCCTCTGCAAACCGGAGTGAATTTCTCAGGATTCGCCATAAATTCGTCTCTCTGACTGGCGTCTGAACAATAATACGTTCGTCCTTCAAAGACAACTGCAAATTCCGGTTTTCCAGGCGTCCATTTTTCCGATTTAATCAGGTCAACGAGCGAATAGCCTTCCAGAGCGACCGGTTCAAAATCGTTATTCGATCCAATCGGGGCAGACGGGGCAACCGTTGTTGAAGCTGGAACTATTGACGATGCGGTTTCAATCGCAGACGACTGTCGCAGCGGATTTTCTGCGCTAAAGGTGGAATCAATCGGTTTGATTTCGCCAGAGCGCATCGGGTTGACCATTGCCGTATCCACGCCATCCGGGGCAGTAGCGCTTTGCACCTTGGACGGAGTATTGCGAGAGCGGAACGATTTTTTCAGTTCCTGCTTTGCAGCATCGTCCTGACGGAGCGGGTTAACGTCTACGTTGTTATCCTGTTCATACAGCGGAGCGGTCGGCGTATCGTCCATTGGCACAATGGGCATCATCGGCGGTTCCGGTTCAGTCTTTGACAACGGCTCAAGCGGGAACGGGTCGTTCTGGATTGGCTGTGACGAGGCAGGAATATCCGCTGACTTCAATTGATCGTTGGGATTGGCTCCCAAAGTCGGGTCAACTATCGGTTCAAAATTAGGAATAACGTCGTCCATTTTTGGAACCGTCGGAGTTGGCTGTTCAGCCGGTTTTTCTTCTGGAGCGTCGCTGGGCAGCAGAATCGGTTCCGTAATAGTTTCTGTCGGAGCGGGCTGAGTCTGAGCGGGTTCTGCCGCTGGCGCTTGTTCCATCGTTGGCGCAGGCTCTGTTACTGGAGCAGGTTCTGCAACCGGCGCAGGCTCTGTCGTTGGAGCTGGCGTCTGCGGAATCGGTTCAGTCGGCGGAAGCATTTCCGTCGGTTCAAAGGGTTTCGAACCGGAATCAAAATTGATCGTCGGCAGCGAATCGTCCTTCTGACCCGTTACATTTACCTTGCCGGGCGCTGAATTGTTGTCAATAAGAGACTGTCGCGGACTTTGCGGACCAGGAACGTTTTCCGGTCGGAAACCAGCCGGCGTCGGAACGCGTTCCGCTCCGATTGCCTGCGGGAAGGTTACGTCCGGACGTCTTTCGTTAGGCCATACTCGCCATGTAGGAGTGTAATATCCCCAGTTTTGAGTATTGGGAATACATACTCGACCGCCTAAAGAACGTGGAGTCGCTTCGCATTGAACACACGGTCGGGATTGAACGTATGCCTCTTGCGCTTGCGCTTGATCAGCCAGAAATCCTGCCGCCACTACGAGCGATAGTATTGCGCTGCTGCCAATTAATTTATAGTTCTTTTTCATCTGACAATCCCTTGTATAGCAAGTTTACGTAATGTATGTTGTTAAGTTTTATTGCGGTCGGAGGAGCGCAAGCTCCTCATGGCTTCTTTATCTGTTAAATTATCCTGCAATCGATAACTCGTAAATTAGTAGCTCGTACCGTTTCTGACGCCCAAGTTCTGCAGGTTGCGAACCGCTGACGAACCGAGGGAGATAAACCCAAAGAACGCCTCGAACGGCGCCTGAACTTTACGCATAAAGTTGCTCGCTGCAATAGAGCGGTCTTCGCCGATAAATACGCGGTCGCCCGGGAATATCTGGTAGTTTGTACCTGTTGCGCCGTCCTGAACGATTTCGTCCCAGCTGATCGGGAACACCTGAGCGCACTGATTCCCGTTCGGAGCGGGTCGGGCAATCCAGATGTTTGTGCTGGACTGCTGAGAAATTCCGCCCGTTTGACAAATGGCGTCTAAAACGGTTTCATTCCCGGTATACGGAACGCGATGTATTCTGTCGCCCTGATTGGCGCCTTGAGTTACGATGTAATAAAATTTGCTGTTATATCCTGCAACGTCTACTGTTACAGAGGGAGAGTCAAAAAACTGGGTAAGATGTTTCTCAATCGCCAGTTTCGCTTCCGGAACCGTCATGCCGGCAACGCGAATCAAACCGTACTTGCGAAGGTTGACGTTCCCGTCAGGAGCAACAAGATAGTTTCCAGAAATCGGCTGCATCGCCGACGCCTGCGCCAACTGACAGGACACTTCCGGGGCTTTTAAGATTTGCTGCAAGTGGTTCACGATAGCTTTTTTCGCTTCGTCAACCGTCATACCGGCTACGCGAACCGTGCCGTAAGCAGGTCCCAAGTCTACAGAGCCTTCCGCATTAACCAGATAAACGCCGTTAATCGGCTGATCCAGCAAAGTTCCCAAAACGTTCACCGCCAAAGCGTCAAACGTTTCCAGCCGATACGGCGGCAATGGAACCATCTTGACAATATCAATAGATATAACGTCCGGCGGCTCAATTCGATACGCCGGCAGCGTAACCTTTGCCAATTCAGAAGGAATTGCCGTGTCAGCAGGCGCAGGCTGTTCCAGCGTCGGATCGTAATAGTCGAACGGCGTACAGCCTATATTTGCCGCGCCAAAAGCCAAAACGGCAAACAATAAGGCAAAACGTACGCGGAACAATGTGTTATACAATGCGTGACTCATATTTTTACTCTCAAAATATATATGCCAACAGGTTATCTATAAAAACCGTTGCTATCAAATAGAATCGGCTCTTACTAAAAGAATCTTTGAGGATTTTACCGATAAATTCCAGAAAAATTAAAAAATGAGAGAGTAGGGAATGGGAAGTGGGGAATTAGGAATAGATAATAATGAATAAGAAAGGTAAAATAAAAAATAATGACAGAGCAAAAAAACAGGGAGTAAGGAATAACGCTTCTATTCCCTACTCCCTATTCCCTAATGCCTTATCCTAGTCCAGCTTGGTTGGCGGAGCAAAGAGCAGCTTCAACGCCGAATCCAACTCGCGAGCCTGAACGTTGCGGTTGACAATTTTGCCTGAAGCGTCAACCAGAATCATCGTCGGGGCGATAATTCCCATCTCGCTGGCAAGAGGTCCGTCCATGCCTTTGCCGTCAATCTGATACCACCCAATATTATTCTGTTCAACAAACTGGGTCATCTGTTCAGGATTGTTATCCAAATTAACGCCGATAATCTGGAGCTTGGAACCATACTTTTCTTTGGCGGCTTTGAGAGCCATCACATCTGTCTGAGCAGAAGACGACAGCGCGCTCCAATAATAAACAACGACGTTATAATCTTTGAACTTGGCAATATCAAGAGCTTTGTTGTTGGACGTTATGCCCTTGAGCTGCATCTGCTTTCCAACAGAACTCAAACGATACAACGCGCCTTTCGACTTGACAGCCTGGGGAGTCTGCGGAAACTTGCTGACGATTTGGCTATACCATTTAGCCGCGTCGGATTCACGACCGGACATCTCGCGAGCGTTCGCCAGCTGGAACAGAGCCTCTGCGGAGTCTGGGCTGTTTGGATAATCTTCAACAAATTTTTCCAAACCGGCGTACCATTTCATCTGAATTTCCGCCCAGTCGGCGTTCGGAGCCGCCATGCCTAAATAATATCGAGTCATCAGTTCACGGAAGGAAAAATATCCCGCCAGATTTTCGTCGCCTTCTTCTTTAAATTTATCAGCAAACTTTGCTAAAATATCAGCGCCGTCAGCCAGCTCGCCCAATTGAGCGCCCAGCTGCAAGCCGTCCGCCAACTGACGATACCACATGTCGCGTTCTTCGCCAACGGCAGATTGGGCTATTTTCTCAACAACAGCAGCGCGCTGTTTGTGAAGAGCGCTTTTCTGAGCCACGTCGGTTGCCTGCTGAAGTTGAGCGTCAATTCTTTCAATCGAGGTAATCAATTCCTGCTGTTTCTGAGCAGACGCCGCATTGGAAGACGCAACTGCCGCCGAGGCAGCTCCGCCCGGAAGGAAAATCGAAGCGATTCCGTGTTCAGCGTCAGTCTGAACCTGTGGGCAGAAAAGCGTTTTCCAGGCGTCGCCAATTTGAATCAGCGTGCCGTTAGCCAATTGCATTTCTGTATCGTTGATACGGGCAAAAGACGAAACGTTTTCAAAAGCTACAATGCCTTCGCCCAAGTCCGACGGGATAGCGCTGGGCTTATCGCCGTTAAACTGGAGAAATTCCGCTTTTCGGTCGACTGTTTTTGCTTTGACAGCTTCTTCAAAATCCGTAACCGCCTTTTCGATTAATCCCTTGAGCTGTTTCTTCTGAGCGGCTGTAATATCCAGAGCGTCAATTTCTTCAGCCGTCAAAAGAAGAGCCATGAATCGGGGCTTGTCGCCGGTTTTCAGAGCGGCAAACGCTTCGGCCGTAACTTCTTCGGCAGAAATGCGCTTCCAGGACTCAATGCGCTGGTCTTCGTTTTTATCCAGACCCCATCGAGAGCCGGACATATTGAACCAGCGATATTCGTCCGGCTTGTTGTTGCCGTTGGTGTCGATATCGCGATAGACTTCGACGCCTTCTTTGAAATATCGCCACTGATCCATCGCCTTGTCGCCGTTGGTGTCAGCAAAAACGCGCAGCGTCTGACCGCTTTTGTCAATCAGCTTCCAGCCGGAAATATCTCCAGAAAGCTGTTCCAATCGGCAACTTGCCGCGTCTTCTTCCGCCGGCTGAGCGTAATCGACGCCCGGCTGAGTCGGTTTAAAACTAAGCGCCTGCTCGACGGACGGTCCGCCCTGAGCCAACGCCAGCGACGTCATGATCGCACAAAGAGGAATAATGAAAAATAGCGTGTTCTTTTTCATGGATTGTATCTTGTTAAAGGAAGGAAATATCGTAGTCAGCCGCCAGCGATGAAGAACCAATCTTCACGCCGCGCTTTCCGACAATTAATCTTTTATGAAAGTATAGCAAAAAACGCTTTACAGGGAAAGAGCAGTTTTTGAAAACGGGGGAGAGGCAAACACTAATAATTATATCAGCATTGAGAACTAATCGTACGCATAGATGATTCCGAATTGAACGATGCTGTCTGCTGATAATGAAAAGACTGCGACGAAATAATCGTCTGGACTCAAAATCGAATCTTTAGATTGGAATCTTATAGACAAATTTATAAACTACAATTATAAGAACGAAATACACGATACTGCCATAGTTGACAAAAAACCGATCGATTTTGCTGTTCAATACGTTGTTTTTATAATAATGACACAGAAGAAACGCCCATTGAGTTATTGACGCCCCAAGAAAACACTTTAACAACACGCCGCCGTCCAATACCAAACCAAAAAGGAATATAAGTACAAACTGCTGAAGCAGGTTATGCTTGATAACTTTTTCAAACGAATCATTTTTCTGACTTTGGAGCGTACCTTCTTCTTTCATTTTGAGCAATTTCAGGTTCATTGTTAAGGATTTGGGATAATTCTTCGTCGGACAGCGTCAGTTTTTCTTTCCTTTCCATTGGCTTGAGAATCGGAAAGACGTTTGCCCAAACCTGGTTCTCGTCGTAACAGGTCATATCCACAATACCAGTTATTCCAACGAATTCAAAATATACATGACTTCCATCTTCTGAAAAATAATCAAATTGGCTTTTAGCGGCATATTGAGCAACGCAACGAAGCAATTTCTTTTTTGTTTCGTAAAAAGTTACAATTCGATCTTCACACAGTCTTCTCTGATTGACGCTGCCTTTTTTCTCGGTTCGAAACTGAAACAAAAGTCGAACGGCGTATCTTCTTTTTTCAGACGATTTCATTGTTTTAATATTGTTGGCATTATTGGTCAAAAATCATTTAGTATCAAGCTGTGCAATTGTTTCTTTTATTATAATCAATACAGACAAAAAAGTCAATGGGTCGAAGATTCGTTTAATTGTTTCTGTTTATCAAACCTGCCAAAAATTTTAGGAAAAAATCTCTCCCCCCAGTTTTTATTAATTGCTTTTTGGTGTATACTATATACTAGGAAATAATATAAATGGAGGCAACGGAGACCGTTTTGTTTACTCAAAATACACTGAAATTTTTTGACGATATTGCCGCGAACAATAATCGCGAATGGTTTACGGAACATAAACAGGAATACCTGGATTACGTTCAGGCGCCGACGCGTGCGTTAGCCGCGCAGCTGGAAAAGGACATGCTTGATTTCGATCCGTTTATGCTGACGGATCCGAAGCGGGTTTGTAGCCGCATTTACCGCGATACGCGCTTTTCCTCAGACAAATCGCCGTACAAAACCACGTCGTACCTCATTTATCGCCGCCCGATGGAAGACAAAACGAACGTCCCTGGCTGGTTTTTCGAGGTCAACGCGACGGGGTACTGCTACGGCATGGGCGCGTTCAACGCCAACGCCAAGTTCATGGCTAATTTTCGCCTGCTAATTGAGGAAGACCCGGAACGTTTTTTATCGATAATCGGGAACATAAACCGGCGCCGGTTCGATTTGTATACAGATGAATACAAACGTCCCATTCCTAACGACCTGGACAAGAAAATTCAGCCGTACTATCAGAGCAAAAACTTTTATTTGATTTGTAACAAAAAGATCGACAAAACGCTGTTTTCCAATCGTCTGGCGCCAACCATCGTCGACGGCTTTATGCAGCTCAAACTGCTCTACGATTTCCTTTGGCAGACTTATTCCAGATCTTATACAGGCAAGAGGCAAGAGACAAGAGGCAATAGTTAAATCTTCTTCACAAAAATTTATTGTTTCTTCTCGCAACTCGCAACTCGCAACTTAAATAATATGAAACGCCTACTGATAACAGTTGTCATAACGCTTATCGGCTTTAACGCCGAAGCAAAAACCGTATACGTCAACAATACGATGGGAGACGACCGCTTCACCGGCGAACGCGAAGATTTCGACGTCGTAGAGGCGGGACCCGTCAGAACCATCAAGCGCGCAACCGAACTGGCGCGTCTGGGCGACACAATTTCTCTGGCGGACACCGGCGTTCCGTATCAGGAATGCGTCAGCCTGACTAACAAAAACGCCAGCGGAATCAATGCGGAATACCCGTTTATTCTGGAAGGCAACGGCGCCAGTCTGGACGGTCGCGTTACAGTCGAACATGAGAAATGGGAACACTTCAAAGAAATCTACAAAAACGTCAAAGACAATCCCCCGGAGTATCAGGGAGACATCTTCCGTCTGCACGTAGCAAAGTATTATCCCAACGCGGTTTGTTACTGCATGCTCTTTGTAGACGCCATGCCGATTCAAAACAAGTCCGCTGAACCGATGGAATCCCCAGTCGGTCAGCTCAACGAGTTGGACGCCGCGTTGTTTGAAGGGTACCTGTATTTCCGTCCGGAAAAGGGAAAGACGCCGGAAGACTACAAGCTGGAAATCACCGCGTTACGAACCGGCATTACCCTTAATCACGTTGACCACGTTGTCATTCGCAACCTGATTGTTCAGGGATTTCAGCTTGACGGCGTCTCGTTAGCCAACTCCGCAACCAACGTTGTTATAGAGCAATGCACCATTCGCGGCAACGCCCGCGCCGGCATGGCTGTCGGCTGGGGCAGCGACGTCAAAGCAAGTCGAATTCTCATGTGCGCCAACGCCTTTAGCGAAGTCCTCACCCTGCCCTACTCTCGCGTTAAAATTGAGAAATCCAGATTGTCCGGCGATTACGGCAAACCCTGGATCGACCAGTCCGGTACAGAACACGGTTCCGCCGCGCTGTTTTCCAACAACGGGAAATGGATAACCCCGGCAGAACTTACTCCTGACCTCTCTCCGCTGCCGGAAGCGCAAGACGCGGCAAAAGAATTTGAAGACAACGGAGACGACGACGCAGACGCGAATGCGGACGATTCCAACAAAGACAACGCTAACGACGACGTATTTGATCTTGGCGACGATTCCGACAACGGCGCTGCCAAAGACGATTCCGAAAAAGACGACGATTTCGGATTCGGCGACGACGACGCTGACAGCGGCGCAGACGATTCCAATAACGACGCGGCAGCAGACGACAATCCGTTTGCCGCAGAAGACGATAACAACGACGCTGCTAAAGACGATTCGGAAGACGATTCCGACAACCCCTTTGATATGGAATAACTTCTGTTACATTTCCTCGCACCCCCACCCCTACCCTCCATGAAATTTACCTCTTTCCTTGCTGTCGGCATAACCGCGCTTCTTATCGGGGCGGGGGTTTCCTACTATACGATTTCCAATCAAACAAACGCCAAGATGACTGACAAGGCGTTTTTGGAAAAGCAGCTTAAAAGTCTGTCCTCCGGAGATAAAAAAGATACAACGCGCCGATTGCCGATCGTTCGCGTTGCCCCGGCGCAGATGTCGGATATTTCAGACGAACAGATCTTTGACGGTCGTCTGGTGGAGATTCAAAAAGTCGTGCTCGCCTCTGAGGTTTCCGGTCTGATAAACGAAATGACCGTTGAGGTGGGCGATAAAGTTCAGGCGAAGAAAACGCTCATTGTTGGCGTCGATGCCACCTGGCTTAATATCGCGCTCATTCAGGCGCAGCGGCAAAAGGAGTTTGACCGCGTCAACATGACGCTGCAGAAAGCAGAGCTTAATCGTCTGGAACGCTTGCGGGAACGTCAAGCCGGGGTTGTTACAGACAGCGAGCTGGAAAAGCAAACGGCGCTAGCGGAAGAATCCGTTGCGAAGTACAAGCTCTCCGAGGCTATGGAAAACGAGATTCAGGAAAAGCTGAACCGAACCAAAATCTACGCCCCGTTTAACGGCGCCATTATCCGCAAGCTTGCCGAGTTGGGCGCATACGTTTCGCCTGGAACGCCGCTGGTGGAAATCGTTTCAGACGGTCAGGCGGACGCGCTGTTCCATATCAACGAGAAATTTATTCAGCGCATTCATATCGGCGACCCGCTCCCGATTTACGTTCCCGCGGTCGACAAAACCGTCAACGGGGAAATCGTCTCCATTGTCCCTTACGGGTCAACGGCAGCGCGCTCGTTCCCTGTCCGCATTCGCATTGACGATCAGGACGGGCTTCTGAAAATCGGCATGAGCGTTCAATGCACGCTGGAAACGACTGAAAAGGCGCAGCGGCTTACCGTTCCCCGCGACGCCGTTCTGCAAAAGCCGGGCGAGAACACCGTCTGGGTCGTTCAAAAAGAGTCCGACGGTTCCCTTCGCGTTACGCCGGTTCCCGTCTACATTCACGCCCGGGCAAACGCCGTTCTTGCCGTTCGACCAGCAACCGAAGCCGGAGAAAAAGTTCTCGTTCCCGGCGCGCTGACGATTATCGAAGGCGCAGAACGACTCATGCCGGGTCAGGAAGTTGAACTCAAAGAGGTCAACCCTGAACTGTTAAAAGACCTGCCCACCGCCGGCGGCATGCAGTCGTTTACGCACGAGAAAGAATAGGCGGCATGGCATTGGTTTTGCGCGGGTCAATCCGTACACGGATTTTACGGATTAAACGGATTCGCGCCGATTGGTTTACGACGTTCTTACTTTATATCCTCCCCTTACTAAAGTTTTTTGGAAAGGGGAGGTGCGAAGCCGCACGGGCGATCCGCGCTTCCGCGCGTTTGCCAATATTCGCTCCCGTTGGTCGCTTTGTTCTCTCCCCTTACTAAAGTTTTTTGGAAAGGGGAGGTGCGAAGCCGCACGGGCGATCCGCGCTTCCGCGCGTTTGTCAATATTCGCTCCCGTTGGTCGCTTTGTTCCCTCCCCTTACTAAAGTTTTTTGGAAAGGGGAGTTTGAGGGGAAGAACCTTTTTTTCAAAAAAGGTTTTCCCCTCATATTATTTCAACTTGAAAAAACTTCTACAACAGGGAGCCAGCTTGCTGGCGACCGAAAGTTTTTTCAAGCGGCGGCGAGGCGCCGCTCCCAGTCCGCGCTACCGCGCGCCTGCCAATAGTCGCTCCCGTTGGTCGCTTTGTTCTCTCCGTACGAAAGTTTTTTCAAACGTGCGACGCTTGCGTCAACTCCTCCCTCCTCACTCCTCACTCCTAACTATTCTCCCTTTCTATCTCCCTTGACAGAATCCCTCTTTGGCGCTATTCTCTTTCAATCATGAAAATTAAAAACCCGTTTCTGCTGAAGTTGGGCGGATACCTTATATTTGCGTTCTCTCGAATGTGGATGTCAACGCTGAGAATGCGCGCCTGGCTGCCGGACGTCAACCTGGATCCCGCCGTTCTTGACGAGGATCCGGAACATCCGCGGCGACGCATATATCTGTTTTGGCACGAGTACATTCTCTATCCGTTTTATCTCCGGGGCGGGTGTCATCTGACGATGCTTTTATCTCAGCACGCGGACGCGACGATACTGTATCACGCCGCCAAACTGGCGGGGTTTGGAGTAGTTCGCGGCTCGTCCCGACGCGGCGCGACCGGAGCGTTAAAGGAGATGATGGAGGTTTCAAAAGACCGACAACATCTAACCATCACGCCGGACGGTCCCCGCGGACCGAGAAGAACGCTGGCTCCCGGCGCCGTCTTTTTGGCGTCACAATTGCAAATGCCAATCGTCCTGATGGGCTACGGCTACGACCGCCCGCACCGATTCAACAGCTGGGACAGATTCGCCCTGCCCCGTCTGTTCTCTCGCGCCCGAACCGTATTCAGCGAAGAGATTATGATCCCGCCAGATCTGACCAAAGAGCAAATTGAAGAGTATCGGCAGATGCTGGAAAAGCGTCTTAACGAACTGACGGAAGACGCCGAACGCTGGGCGGAATCCGGAGAAAAGAGGGAAGGCGAAATCGGCTGCGACCGCCGCAAATACGGCGGAATAAAGTATAATTAGTTGGATAGTAAATCTACGTTCCAAAGAGTTAGGAATTAGGAGTGAGGAGTGAGGAGTTGACGCAAACGCCGCGAAATGTGCATATCAAAACGACGCCAGCCGAAAACCTCCCCCGGATGGACTCCGCCCTCGGAGTCCAACTTGACGGCGTCGCCGTCAAGGCAAAGCGGAAATCTCCAAAACCTCCACGTAACATTTCCGTAATTCCGAATTCCTCATTCCGAATTCCGAATTAATGCGCGTCTTCCTCTAAAACCTCGCTCAGCGACCGCCACGCGCTGGAGTGAATGTCGTCGGAGTATTCCTCTGTACAAATACACAGTTCCAAACTCTGCTTGTCTTCCCGGACGAATCCCCCGCGCAAAGAGTAACGTTCAACGTATTGTTTCAAATATTTGAATTTGATCGGCGAGAATCGGTCTATGTCTTCGCTGGCGCCCATTCGGCTGAATCCGCCTTTCGTTTCGATAATCCAAATCCCTCTTTCCGTTCCAATAATGTAATCCGGATAAAACGTCTTTTGACGTCCAAAAGAATCCTTATACGCAATTGAAAAGAACTCGGGGCCTTTATCGCCGTTTTTATAAAACCATTTTACCGCCGGGCAGGTCTGACAAAACCGTTCAAACTTCCTTTCCGGGTCAGAACGCACTTCCGCAGACGACAGGTAATTCTCATAGACGTTTTTATCGAATACTTCCTGATTTCTGGCGGCGGCGTTATACGTAAAAAGCAGCGTCTGAGGAAATCGAAACTGAGTTTGATAAACAGGGGCGTCCTCGATTGGCTGACACATATTTTGCGTCATCGCTTCTAAAATATCATCTTTGAGCCGTTCGGCGTTGTTGATTATAAAGGAATACAATTCGCGAACGGACAGCGACAGAATTTTATAATCGACTTTTTGGGACTTTTCACAAAACAGATTTCGGACTATCGTATTGAGCGAAGCGTACGGCAAACCGATTTTCAGCGCGATAGCGGCAACGTGATGATGGAATTCCCGACCGTGACGGTGCGTGTTGAGCGGTTCGTGAACGTTGATCGTATTGAGAGATTCCAGCGCCGCCTGCGTCATGTTGGGAATCTCCCCGGAGCGAGTATGACGAACAACGTCGGATTCAAAGACAAACCCGCGCGCCTCAAACTTCTTTTGATTTTCAAGCGTCCTGCCGTCAATGCTGTAGAAGGTTTGGTAATATCTGTAAATAGCAAGCTGAACGCCTCTGGCGTCCAGCTCAGGCGCAAGAATGGTCTTTTGTTCGCTGGTAAGAGCGATTGACTTAAACTCGTCTTTAAGAACAAGCGTCTGAGCGTCCAGAGCGTCTTTGCCCAGATACTGCCGAACGCCCTGTGTGAATTTTTCGTCCAGCGTGTACAAATAGCAGTTGTCCAGCAGCGGCGAGCCGTAATGCTTTGCTTCCGGCATGCGGCGAATCCGTCCGATAGTTTGAACTTCAAACGTTTCGTCCATGTTTTGACGCAGTTTGACCAGAATATGCGCTCGCGGACAGTCCCAGCCGGTGGCGATAGCCTGTTTGATAATAACCGCGATTGGCTTGGCGTTCGGCTGTTCGATACCGTCCAGATTTTGTTTTTGGTTTGCCAGCCATACGGCTAACAACCCGTTATCGTAATTCGCGCCCTGCGAGTCGAACCAGCGTTCCACCTCATCTTGAAGGGCGCCGGAGTTATTGGGAAGCTGAACGATTATCAGCGGGTTGACTTCCGCCTCCTGTCGGGCGAACGCCGCTGTCAGTTCCCTCTGCTTGGCTAACGCTCTTTCAAGAAGAAACTCCGTCTGATTTTCCACCTGAATGTTTTTCGGAAAGTCCTCGTTAATGACAAGCGCCTTTTTAATCAAGCCTTCTGCAACGACGTCTTCGTCCGGAATGTCAATTACCAAAGCGTTGGCGCCGCCTTTGGGCGTGGCGGAAGAGCGAATAATCTTTTCCGTATGAAACATACTGAGAATATCCATCGCTTTAACCGTGTTGTTTTGATGGCTTTCGTCCACGATAACGGTAAAGCGCAAATTGGCGTCAAGCGCTCTTTGAATATGTTCGTAGAAATTGGTTCGCTCTCCCTCTTTAAGAGCGTTGTTTCCCTTTTTGGTCAGCTTTTCCCAGTTGATAAAACAAACGTCTCCGGATTCAAACCCGGACAGCATAACGTCCGGCAGAAGTTTCGTCTGAGCGTTGTGAATATAGCGAACCATCTTTTCCCGGCTTTGCTCTTCCAGATCGCCTTTTCCCGGCGTAAGCCAAACGAAAACGTGATTTGAATGACCGCGATTGTACTCGTCCATGAAATGCGTCAGAATAATCGTCTTTCCGCTTCCGGTGCAGCTTTTGAGAACAACGTCTCGCCGCGGGCTTTCCATTGCCTCTAAAAGTTGGGCTATCGCTTTATTTTGAAATGAAGCCAGAGTCAGGTTCATGGTTTCTAAACGGGCTGAAGGGAATGATAAATGTATCGATGGTGTAATCAATCAGGTTTGCGAAACAATTAGTTTTTTGAACGCAGAGGACGCGGACTCCTCGCAGACAACGCAGAAGCAATCGACCATGTGTCATCTACGCCCGATCTTCGGGCTATGACACGATGTTCGATTGCGATTTTAAATTTATTTAATCGGGCGGGAATTGTGGCGTAGCCAACGTAGTTGGCGTTGTCGCCACATTCCCAGCCCGTCTGCGTATTCTGCGGATAGTCTGCGTATTCTGCGTTCTCTTTCCTTTTTTGTACAACCACAATTTGAAAGCGCTCAATAACAAAATACGCCTGTATGTTACAACTACGATTCTTCATAATAGTATTGCGGAATGACGTTGACGGCGATTTTACGTCTTTTGAGAGCCGCGCTCTGTCTGCCGTTAATCAGAACGTCATGACCGACGTACAAAGCTCTACAGGCTTTCAGCGCGCTGCGATTTTCCATAAACGCGTCCAGTTCCTCGTCCGTCAGAACGATGGCTATTTCAGAATTGTTACGGAAATTGACGCCGTTTTCCAGTTCGACCAATTCTCGAATATGCAGCAGCAACTCGTCAGCGTACTCGTAATACAGACGTTCTGAAATGCGAACGAAATCGATTTTAAAATATTTCAAAGACGCGGCGTAATCTTCTTTGTCAATAACCCGCTTAATGCGTTCGTAGGTAATGTCGCGGCAGATGTTATTCTCGTTATTTGTACAGAGAATAAATCGCCGCGTCCCGCCGTCCTCTGCGTTGAGTTTAAGAACTGCATGTCCCGTCGTTCCGGAACCGGCAAAGAAGTCAAGGACGGTAGAATTGGGATTAGAACCCAATTCAAGAATGCGTTGAATAAAATTAACGGGTTTGGGATTAGAAAAAGGAGACTCTCCCTCAAAGATATTTTTTAATTCTTGAGTTCCATTTGTAGTTGTATCAACATCATCCCAAATTGTTTTTACAACTCTCCCGCGTTCTTTTGCTTCCCAAATAAAACGTTTTCGTTGAGGACCGCTCGTACCGTTTTTCCCAAAAACAATACGGTTGTCTGCTAATAATTCCTGATACTTTTTATAATCGTTTTTCCATGAACAACCTTTATTAGGTTTGTATACTACGCCTGTATTTGGATTGACTATTTCATATTGTTGATTTGGTCGCCACCCTCCAACTTGAAAAGGGTCTGCTTTCCACAATCCGCGCGGGTCATTATCGGGATTTGCAAAACCTTCTCCAGTTTCTGCAATTCTAAAGTTCGTCCGGTGTTCAATAATATAGTTTATATCTCTGAAATAGACAAAATTATACGTATGAGAAACGGAAACCACCGCAGTATTTGTAACAGATTTTGTTGAATTCCAAAGAATATCGCATAGATAATTTTGTTCCCCAAAGATAATATCCATCAATAATTTTAAATTAGAAAACTCATGATCTGCAATTGATACAAATATACAACCTCTTTTTGATAACAATTTTTTAGCCAGTTTCAACCGCTTTTCCATGAACGAAATCCATTTGCTGTGTCGAAATGTATCGTTTTTGTCTACATAGTCATCGTCATAGATAAAATCCTTGTTTCCTGTATTATATGGTGGGTCAATATAGATTATGTCAATCTTTCCTCTGTGCGTTTTAAGAAGCAATTTCAGCGCGGCGAGATTGTCGCCCTCAATAAGAAAATTCATCTGCCCGCCATTGTCGATAAACAGATCTTCCTGTTCGGTTAGAACGGGTGCGTGGGTTTCCAGAGTTTCGTCGATTTTCTCTCGATGTTCTTCAAAAACCAGACCGTACTTTTTCCCTTTGATTTCCTTTTCCAACTCGCTGAGATAGGTCAGCAATCGCCCCGCGTTTTCGTCCTGCGCCGAATGCGATATGAAATCTCGAATTTCTTTGATTCTCTTAATAGACTCTTCGCGGCGTTGTTGAGATACGTTCATGGGCTGCCCTCACTTCAATAAAAAAGCGTGAACTTGATAGAAAAGTCCCGCCTACTGGGGTGTTTGGCTAACCCGTACCGGACAGAACTAGTCTACAAGCCCACGCACACAGCGAGGGCGTTCAACTAAATTCTTTCCGGTACATCAAATCGCCAAACTTTCAGTAGGGAAGAATCAAGCTAATCGTCGCTTTTATATCAAATTGTGTTGTTGGTTAAAGGTGTTTCGATAAAAATTCCTTTTGTGTTAAGTATAGGTTATATGCGGACGCCGACGTCTCGACCTCCGCGACTGTTTGTATTTATTATAATCATTTTACGTTAATAGGGAATAGGGGGAGGGGCGCCCCCGATGGCGGGGGAGCCGCCCAACCGCTCGGCGTACCCGGTTCGCGGGCGTGTCGCCCGCCGAAGCCTCTCTGCCCCGCGCTCCCGCTCAGCGTACCCGGCTCGCGGCAGTCTCTGCCGCAAAAATACCCTTTGTCCCGCTGATAAACTGCGACGAAACCGAAGACGCTTCTGGATCGCGGATAAAATCCGCCGAAGCATCCTCACGTGAAGTTCGCAAAGTTCTCGAAGTTTTAAAAACTATGCGTTCTTTGCGTTCTTTGCGGCTTAAAAAATCAGCGGCTGAGACAGCCGCGATCCAACAGGTCGAAGGGGCTTTCCACGCTCAGACGATTTTTGGGAGCTTCCGCGTTTCCTTGACGGCGCAGCCGTCAAGTTGTAGCCCGGGGACGGACTACATCCAAGGGAGGTTTTGGGCTTCGTCAATTTGGTATGCACACTTCCAGCGGTTTCTGTTGCGGCAGGGGACTGCCGCGTGCCGGGTACGCCGTGCGGATGCGCGGGACTGAGTAGCGTTGGCGGGCGACACGCCCGCGAACCGGGCTCAACGAGTCTTTCTGCGGGTCAAGCGGCAGCGCGGATCGGGCGCCGCTCATTCTGCAGCCAGTTCCGGTTCAGCTTCTAAATTGTCGTTGTGAATGAGCATTGTTCGGAGATTGATTCCCATGAGCTTTAGTCCGTCAATGTAGTACGAGTACAGTACCGGAATAAAGAACAGAACCAAAATGAGCGACGACATAACGCCGCCGGAAATCGTCAGCGCCATCGGGATAAGCATCTGCGCCTGAAGCGACGTCTCCATAATCAGCGGGAGAAGTCCGCCGACGGTCGTTACGGACGTCAGCATGACAGAAGTAAATCGCCGCTGACCGACGTTCATCAACGCATCGTGAACCGGTTCGCCCGACTCAATCGCCCGATTCAAAAAGTCAATCAGAACAATCGAGTCGTTGACGACAATGCCGCTCAAAGCAACCATGCCGAAAAGGCTGAACTGTGACAGCGGCTGTCCAAACGCAGCGTGAATAAACACCGCGCCAATAACCCCAAAGGGAATAATCGCCAGAATGAGCAGCGGCTGAACGTAGGACTTGAACTCCAGCGACAGGATGATATACATGGCGAACATCGCAACGACAAACCCGACGTACATGCTGCCCATGGACTCGTTTTTCATGTCCTCGCGCCCTTCCCAGCGGACTTTTACGCCGGGATAATCTTTCATCAGCTGCGGAAGAAATCCCGCCTTGAGCTGGGATGTAATATTTTGAGCGTTCGCCTTGCCTTCCTCGACGTCTGCGGAGACGGTAATTGACCGCATTTGGGAATGGCGGGAAATGGTCGTATAGCCGCGCTTGACTTCAATGTCGGCAATTTCCGTAATCGGATATTCGACGCCGTCGTTACCGCGAACGCGAACTTCGTCAAAGTCCGCCAGGCTTCGCC
>CACXSS010000003.1 GCA_902770245.1 uncultured Planctomycetota bacterium
CTCTTTCCCGTCCAGAGCGTTGAACTGCGGCAACGCATACGACTCGTCCAGCTCCAGTCCCTTTTTAGACCAGGCGAGTTCTTTTTCTGAACTCCACAAGTTGGCTTTTCGATGGCACTGAAGCGCGAATTTAAACGGCAGACGTGGGGAAATTGGTAGTCGCAAGGGGGTTTAGGCAGTAGGGAATGGGGAATAGGGAATAGGGATTAGGAAATAACTCCAGCGACCAACGGGAGCGGTTTTTGGCAGGCGCGCGGCAGCGCGGACTGGGAGCGGCGCCTCGCCGCTAAATTCTTAAGTCTCGGTTTCTCAGGCTGGCGAGGTATTCCGTCCAAGCCTCGGCGCCGTAAACGCGGGTAATGAGCGTCTTGAGGCGAGAAACGAGCATTTCGATTTCTTTTTGAATCGCTTCTCCGGCAGCGGACGCGGAAGAAATCTTGGCTTCCACCAAAGATTGCAACTGCGTTTCGAGCAATTCCTGATAAATCTTGATGGCGGTAATCGGCTGAGAGCCTTCTGCCAGCTGAGCCAGCTGAATGCTTTGCTGACGGCTAATTTTGGTCGGGTCTTCCTGCCAGAGGAAAACGGCGCGTTCCAAATCCCAGTCTTCCAGGAAAATATCCATCAGCAATTCATACTGCTGCGACTCTTTGAGCTTGAGCAGACACTGATCTTGAGTTTCTTCCCAGATGCCGGCGCGCATGCTTTCGCTTCGCAGACGATGATACGATTCTATATCCGGGCGAAGCGCAAACATTCTTTGAGCCAGCTCGATGGCTTCCTGATCCGCCTTGATTTGAACCTGATGACCGTTGAGCCATTCCTTCAGAACGTCAGACGGTTTTGTTTCCAGCCGCTTTTCAACCAACGCGAACGCCTGTTTTGGGAACCCCATTTTCATCAGACGTTCAACTGCGATAAGGGCTTCGTAATCGTCTGCGGAATCCAGAAAAACGGCTATTTGATCGAACTTGTGTTCCAGCGCGAACTGCTGGGCAATCTCTCCAAACCAGCCAATTTCCTGATACAGTTTGAACCGGGTTTCGTCTTCCAGCCGGGAACCGTAAAAAACAAGGCAAACCATGCCCCACAGACGTCGGGCGGGTTTGCTTTGGCAGCGATGAAGAGCGTCCCACGCCATTGCAGCCCAGCGATTGATCTGTTTTTCCGGCATTTCCGCCATCCAGCGAATGACCTCTTTATCCAACGTCCCGTCAAAATCGATAGCGTCTGCCAGTTCATGGAAAAAGACGTCGCCCACCTGCTTGACGCGCTGTTCTTCCAGCGTCCCCACGGCAAGCCGCATTAAATCCTCGACGCAATCACGGCAAATTTCGTCTGCCGCAGAAGATTCGTTTTTAGCGTGTCGAATGCGAATAACCTTATAAATATTGACGAAAATGTCAACAGCGGTGTCCCATTCGCGCTGACGAAGCATGTCTTCGCCCAGCAGTTTGAGAGAGTCGATAATTTCCCACAGAGAATTGTTCGCCGATTCTGAAGCCAAAGCCGCTTCAACGATCGTGCGATAGTCTTTGTCTTTGAGAGTTTCTCTTTTGTCAACCGTTTGCGGCGCGCTGCGTTCCACAAAGGTTTTTGCATCCGGACGACGCTGAACGATCTGTAACAGAATTTCTTCCAGCTCGGCGCGTGACAGCGTCTCGATAATTTCTTTTACCGACTGCCCGCGCTGGAAGTTTTCTCCGCGGTTGAGCCATGTCAAAACCAAAGCTGCAACGTGACGGCAGCGACCGTTCAAGCCGTCTGGACACGTACAGCCCGCCTCGATAATCTCGCCGTCGCCAAGCTGAGCCTGAACCCGATAAATTTTATTCGCCCTGCCTTTACAGCTGGCTTTAAGAATAGACCCGTTAAGTTCAAGCCCTGTCAGCGCCCCGGTGTACATGTACTGATACCCTTCCGCCAAAGCGGCGGCGCCGACTCGATCGCGAATTGCCTGTTCTGTAATATTGCTGAACTGTTCCATGGCTGGTTGTTAGTTGCGAGTTGCGAGTTACGAGAAAATGAAAGGCGGTAATGGAGCGACCAACGGGAGCGGAATTACGCAGTTCGCCAAAGGCGAACCAAAACAATTGAACTCGTCATTACGTTCGCCTAACGGCGAATGCGTAATTTCGTTCGCTAACGCTCACTTCATTACCGCCTTCCATTAATCAATAATCTTGTTGATAGCGATTTCAACAAGTCCTGTAGCGCCGGCTTTTTTCAGCGGCGGGACAAGATCTCGAACTTCCTTTTCGCCAACAATCGTATTGACCGCAACCCACGAATCGTCTGCCAACGAACTGACGGTTGGATTTTTCAAAGCCGGCAGGATGTTCAACACGGTTTGCAGAGCTTCGCGCGGGACGTTCATCGTTAAATAAACGCGTCCTTCCGCCGCCATAGCGCCCTTGAGCATCATGGCGATGTCGTCAATCTTGGCTTTTTTCCACTCGTCTTTGTAGGAGTTGTGATTGGCGATAAATCGGGTGGTGCTTTGCAGAATCGTGTCAATAATGCGGAGTTTGTTGGCTCGCAAGGAGCTGCCTGTTTCGGTGATTTCGACAATAGCGTCTACCAAGGTTGGCGCTTTGACTTCCGTTGCGCCCCAGGAATATTCCACCAGAGCGTTGACGCCGTTGGCTTCCAGATACTGTTTTGTCAGCCCAACGGCTTCCGTAGCAATGCGTTTGCCTTCGAGGTCTTTAACGGTTTGATATGGAGAATCTTCCGGAACGCACAAAACCCAGCGAACCGGGCGGCGGCTGACTTTGGAGAACTGCAGTTCTGCAACTTCCAGAACGTCAGCGTGCGTTTCACAAATCCAGTCGTAACCGGTCAAGCCAGCGTCAAGAATGCCAGCGTCGACGTATCGAGCCATTTCCTGCGCTCGAATGAGCAAACATTCAATTTCCGGGTCGTCAATATCGGGAAAATAGCTGCGAGACTGGAACGTAATCTTCCAGCCAGCTTTACGAAACAGTTCCGCTGTAGCCTCTTGAAGACTGCCGGCGGGAATTCCAAGTCTGAGTTTGTTGGTCATGGTTGTTTAAATGTGGAATGAAAGGCGGTAATGGAGAGAGCGAAGCGAACGGAATTACGCATCCGCCGACAGGCGGAAATCTACTCGCCACTGGCTACTTTTTATATACTTCTTTGGGGTCAAAAACGCGTTCTCCGACGATTTCCACACCGTCCGGGGTAACCTTTCGGAAGAAACAACTCTGATAGCCTTCATGGCAGGCGGCTTTGCCGACCTGGTCAACTTTGATAAGAATCGTGTCCTCATCGCAGTCGATATAAATCTCTTTAACCCACTGAACGTTTCCGCTTTCTTCGCCTTTGCGCCACAATTTTTGACGGGATCGGCTAAAATAAACGGCGCGCCCGGTTTTGAGCGTCTCGTTGTAGCTTTCTTCGTTCATATACGCCAGCATGAGTACAACGCCGGACTCGTAATCCTGAGCGATTACCGGAATCAGACCGTCTCCTTTGGCAAAATTCGGTTTGACTTCTTTGTCAGACATGATAATTCCTTTCCAGTTAGTTTTAGGAACCGATTGGTTGCTACTAGTTTTTCAACATTATATATCGAGTCCCAAATAAATCAAGGGGACGCCAATTCCTGCTGAAGAGACTTCGCCAGATTAACAGCGTCCGAATTGGCGACAGAGCTTTGACGCTCCATTTTTTCGAACAATTCGTCCAGATGAAGTTCCTGACGGATTATCGTCTGAAGCCATTGAGCGCGTTCCAGGCAGAATTTTTCCTGAATTCGGCTGTACATATCCCCCAGAGACATTACGTCTACCGCGTTGGATGCTCCCGCAACGGCAGTCGCGGTTCCCAGCGTAACCGATGGACTGCACCAAAAGCAAGCGCCCAAAACGACCGTCGCAACCGGTCTGGCAATCGTCAAAGATTCGTCAAGCAATCGGTAGGAGAAAAACTTCCATGGATGTTCTTTACCCCATTGAGTCATCTCTGATTTAACATATTCATGAAATTCCTCTGAAAGAATCGGGGCAGACTGATGTTCCGATTCGATTCGGTTAAGAATTACTTCCATCGGCGAAGACGCCAAAATCTCCTTCAGTTCGTTTCCCAATACGCTGTCTGTTGACGCCTGACTGTTGAGCGATTTGTATATTGTTTCTACCGATTCAAACAGACTGGCTCGTTCCTGTTCGAGAAACAAATCTTCAACAGACTTTTCTTCTTTAACGTTCTCTTTCTTAAAATAGGAAACCGCTTTACTAAAAAACGTTCCAATCTTTTCCGTCGACGCGGCAACCAGGTTGGCAATAGAGCTTCGATTGGCGCTTCGCCAATGCTGCATCTCTTTGAAAACCATTTCTTTCGGCAGAAGCAAAGGTTTTATCGATCCCGGATTAAGCTCTTTCAAAGCGTCCATGCGAAGCGAAAACTTCCTGCTTTGAGAACAAATCTCCGACAGCCATTTTCCCAGCCCGGTATTGGAATCCATCGCGTCAGCAAGAGATTTGGCTAACGAACGAGACTTGAGTTCTTCAAAGTGCAGCTTCGACAATTCGGCTGTCAAAGATGTGGAATTGTTTAAATCCGCCTGGTCAACGTTGGCTGAGCCGTCACTGTTTAGAGGGATGAAATAAAATGGCAGCCCCAGCGTTTCCGACGCCTTTCTGTCGTGAGGAGTCAAATATAAATAAATGGGAGGCTGCTGAATGTTATTGACAACCTCGCCCATCATGGACGGCAAATAAGAAACGTCTTCCAGATCAAACTGATTGAACAGTAAAATAAACTCTTTCCCGCTCTTTGCCGCCTGGCGGAAGAAATCAACGCAAACTTTGTCGTTGTATTTCTGTTTGGTTAAAACCGCAATCAAGACGTCTGCGATTTGACGTATTTTTTCCGCTCGGCGCCAGTTTGCCTGGTTGGTCGAATCGACGTCAGGCGTATCCAGAAGAATCAGCTGCGGAGGAACGCGGTCGCCTCGACGCCAATACAAAACGTCGTTCTCGTGGTCTTCCAAAGGCGCATTTTGATCTGACCAAGGCTGAACGTCGAACCCGTCGAAAAGCTTTTGTAATTTTTCTCCGTCTGCCCACGCGTCCGGAACCAGACATACTGGATATTTAGTCCCTGACGCCCGAGGCGTAATTCCAGATGCGTTGTCCTGCGCCAAATGATTGAAAATCGTAGACTTCCCAATGTTCGTTCCGCCGGCAATTGCGACAATCAACGGCGTGTCCTCACGAGACTGAACCCGCAGTTTGGAAAGAAGCGAATCTCGCCACGGCGCGTCTACGGACGATTCCGCCTGAACCAGCTGGGCGTATTCGTCCAACTGGGGAATAAGCGAACAAAGCTGTTCTATTTTTTCGTGAAGCTGTTTTAGTGCGATCATAATTTACTATTATAGCGCTCTTTATTAAAAAAACAAGGCGGACAAACTGGATAAGGCAAATACTCTGACATACAATTATAATTATCAGAACAGACGTATTAAACCTGGAACGGAAAAAGACAAATTTGCGGTTGTTATATGTAGCTGTCAACCGGCGTAAGAAGCATATACTCTTTCGACTGTTCAACTATTTCCCAAACGGAGGAGAACGTTTCCATCGCAACGATAATTGCCAGAATCGTTACTAACGACGTTCCCAAACGGACGTAGTTGTTTCCCGTCAGTTTAAATATCGGCAAAACTGCCAGCGGGATATACGCCCAGGCAAAATACGACGCGTAAAGCGCCATGCCGTTTTCTCGGCTTCCCCAGCCCATAACGCCCATAAGGAAGAATCCAAAGAGAATCCAAAGCGCCGAGCATTGGGCGAATCGGTTCTTAAAAAACAGAACAAAACCCAGCGCGCAGGCGGCGGAAATAAGTATCGATCCAATATAGACTGTTACAGGAATGTCTTGCGGTAACACTTCCAGAACGACGCCGTGTTTGTAAAACACCGCGGGTGAGAAAAAGGTCGAGTAGACGAAATGCAAATACTGCTGAATCTTGCTCACCGGTCCCAGCTGGCTGGAATCCATGTCGGCGTAGGCGGAAAGAGCTTCAACCCTCTGGTTGAGATTGAACAGCAATCCAAACTTGCTGAAAACTATAACAGACCCCAGCCCAACGGCGATAATCTCGATAGTTTGATTAATTAACGACTTGAATTTCTTCGCGGTTGCCGCAGTAAAATAGACGACGGGAATGAGCGAGGTCGTAATCGTCCCAATAGCGCTCATCGCTAAAAGAGAGAAATTCAATGAATCGTCCTGTTGAACCTCGTCCGTTTGTTTTTCTCGGACAAGAACGCTGTAGGCGATAAAAATAATCAACGCCAGCAAAGAGAAAGCGTATTGTTCTACTGTCAAAGCAAAAATAACCGTTGACCAGCTGACGCTGTACAGGAACACAACCGCCCAGGAAAAAGACTCGTCTGTAAACGATGCGACAATTCTTCTCAGTAACAATCCAACAACGGCAAACGCCCCGATTTGCCAAAACGCAATCGCAATGGCGTAAATGTACTTGTATTCAAAGACGCCCGGCAGGGTTAAATAAAGCGTTGACGCCATGATGTGAGAAAGCATCGCAAACGGAGCGCCAAAAATCGCGAACAACGGCTGGCGGACGTCGTTGGCGCTGGATGTATTGTTACAGAACGTATCCCCAGTAATCAAAAGCGCCGAGTCGCTGACGGAAATGCCCATTGGGAATTCCTCGTCCGGCTTTTCCATCGGCATGGGAAAAGTAAAAACCGACGTCTGGAACGAAATTGTTACAAGGACAACCGTTCCAAGACCCCAGAAAAGACTGAAATACAGCCATTCCGACCGGGTTAAACTCTGAAAGAAACGCTCTATGCCCGGCATAAACTTTGCGTATAGCCATCGCCAACCGACATACAGAAACGGAATGCATAAAACAGCGGCGACTGCGCCCAGTTGATAGAACAGATCTTCATATTTATTGGCGTCGATGGATTGAAGTTCGCAGAATCGTTTTATAAATCCCCAGCGCGTCCAAATCGGAAATCGAAGCGTTGCCCAGGCGGAAAAACCGGTTAGAAGAAGAACGAAAAACTCGCCCTCCGCCCCAATGCGTTTTTTCCAGATATTGAGAACGTTGTACGCGTACAACAGCCCGCAAATCGTAATAAACGCCAACGTTTCTGAAATCCCAATGGAAACGAAAACCAGCGGCATTTTGCTTTTGGCGACGTCTCGAACGACGGGAACGTTAACCAGAATAAACGTCATCGTCGACAGCAGCAGGAGGAATCCGAGCGCCAGTCGAGCGATGAGTTTAATCATTGTCAAGACTCAAATAAGGATAGACGGAACGTTGTCAACAACTATTTCTGATAGTTGACCGGCACAACAAAGTTGGCGTTTTGCTGATTGACGACATTTTGAATGTCTTTCAGTTCGCCGGGTAAATGACGCGGCTGAACGACGATAATTGGGCGCCCTTCCGGCTGAGACGAGAAGACGACAAAACCGTCTGGACAAGCCATTTTAACCGAATTTTCGCGATGTTCTACAGCGGGATAAACTGACGACCCAGACAAGTCAACCAGTTGTTCTGAAGAATTGACGGCAAAATTGTTGTTGCCTTCGTTGGTAAAAGGAATCTGATTTGCAGAATCGGCAACAGAATCAGAGCAGAAAAACAGCGATGAAGACGGCTGCTGAGACGATCCCGTAACGGCAAAATCAGTTGAATTGTTAGAAGATGTATTAGATGAAGCAAAACCCATTGAGGGGTTGGATGTTGTATTATTTGAACTGCCCAAAAATGACGTTGAAAAAACCCCAACAATAAACAGGAATCCGGCGCAGGCGGAAATGACTAACACGGACGGCTTGACAGGGCTGAAACGTTTTCCAGACGCCGGACGAACGGATTGTTCTGTCGAGGCAGATTTTTGAGCGATGAATTCAGATGAGGTTTGATGAGATTTGCTCTGTTCGAGAATTGATTGAAATGTTTTGTTTGCTAAACCTTCAGGAGCCGGTTGTTTGCTGTCTTCTTCTTTTAAGGAATTCAGACCGCCAAATACCTGATTGATTTGTTTATACGTTTTAGACCACAGCGGAAGGGTATTAATCTTTTGAGTAACGCTTGCGGATTCCGAGGAATCTAAAGCGCCTACAAAATGATCAAGCAAAACATTAATATCGTTCTCGTTCATAATACAATTCTCAGGCGTTAAAGCCAAACACTGAAACAGTCGTCAACCAGCAGCAAATGGGAACCGTTTATGTCAAAACCCAGTCCTGCTGAAAGCGACCGATTTGCCGATATATAACATACAGTCTCGGTTATTGGTATTATCGGCAAAAACGGAATTTTTTATCAAAAATGATGAATAATTCAAAAATTAGTCATCAACGGATTGTCTATCCGCCAGCTTTTCAGCCAGCTTTTTCATTGCGGCATGAAGACGGCTTTTAACCGTTCCAACCGGAACGCGTAAAATATCTGCAGCGTCTTTATACTTCAGATCTTCAAAGTAAACCAGATAAACGGTTTCTTTCAGGATGGCTGGAAGTTCATCGACCGCAGCGCGAATCAGCTGAGCCTGTTCAGCGGTATCCATGGAAAACGACGGATCTTTTTCTGCAGACTCTAAAATTTCCTGCAGCGAACCTGTGGATTCGTCGTCTCCTCCGTACGAGGCGTCCAAACTAACCGTCGTTTTACGATGGTTGCGGCGCTGATAGTCTATCGCCTGATTGGTTGCCACCGTGTACAGCCACGGCTTGAACTTTTTGGAGGGATCAAACTGATCGCTTTTGGAGTAGACCTGTAAAAAAGACGACTGGAACACGTCCTCAGCAATTTCTCGATTGCCTAAATATCGATAAAGATAGTTAAACAGAGGAGCTTCATACCGATGGATTAAAACCTCAAATGCATGAGAATCGCCTTGAAAGTTGAACCTTTCAAGCAACTGCTCATCTGAAGCGTCTGAATAATAGAACGCTTCGGAAGGGCTTTTATCGGCTTTATTTACAAGTCCTGCCATTTATACGCTATAAAATGAAAAATGTTTGATTTAATGTTTTACGATTTTATAAAAAATACGCGAAAAATCAAATCTGCAAACGAACAGACCTTGGCTAAGCGTTTTTAACCAAAGTATTTGACAAAATAAACCTGTCAATCTCTTTTCAGGTAAAAGCCGCGCTCTGCTATGATTTCTTCCCCCGAAACGAGGGTCAATCGAACGCGAACCAACCAGCGAATTTTGATAATCTGTCCTTCGTAACTTAACGGAGCTAACGGTAAAACCGTTTCGATTTTACCAGGATTATGCGGGTTAATCCAGTCTTCTCTTTGCCGAGAAAGAATATGATAGTCAATAACTGTCATATCTTCGTCGCCTTTGCCTTCCGTATGCCACAAAACAGACAGCTCCACAGAATTGATCTGATCGGTTTTCACGTCCAGAATTCTGTAAGAGCCTGTTACACAGTCCCCCGGATGGTAAATATAATCTTTACTATCCAGAAAAATGTTGATTTGAGGCGTCAGCGCTGGGCTGGTTATTTCGGACATTTGGAATCAGGCAAGCCGGGGTGCGTTAGCCCCCGGAAAATTGCAAATTACGAATTGCTTCATTCCTCACACAATCCGGGAACCTTGAACTGCTTGCAGTACTCGGCAACTTCGCCGCGAATCTGCGCTGAAACGGCTGAGGCGTTCGGCATCGCGCGAACGATTCTGACGATCCAGCTGGCGACCTGTTCCATGTCGTTTTCTTTCATGCCCATGGTCGTCAAAGCGCCTGTTCCCATACGGACGCCGCTGGTAACGGCGGGTTTGCGCTGATCGCCGGGAACCATATTGAAGTTGGCGATAATACCCGCTTTAGCGAGGGCGTCAGACATGTCTTTGCCGGTAAACTCTTCCTTGCGGAAGTCGAGCAGCAGCATGTGGGTGTCCGTTCCGCCGGTGGCGAGGTTGATTCCCTCTTTAACCAGACATTCGCCCAAATGCCGCGCGTTTTTGATAACCTGAGCAGCGTAGTCTTTGAATTCCGGCTTGAGCGCTTCGCCAAAGGCGACTGCCATGGCGGCAATAACGTTTTCGTGAGGTCCGCCCTGCAATCCGGGGAAGACGGCGCGGTCAATACGTTTGGCAAGATTGAACTTGCTTTCCGGATAGTATTTTTCCTGATAGCGGTCGGCTTCCTTGCAAAGAATGAACCCGCTTCGAGGACCGCGCATCATTTTGTGAGTTGTGCTTGTTACAATGTCACAGTACGGAACCGGGGAAGGCAGCGCGCCGCCGGCAATCAAACCGGAAATGTGAGCGATGTCTGCAACAAGGTAGGCGTCGACTTCAGCCGCGATTTCAGCAAACTTTGCGTAGTCAATGCGTCGTGGATAAGCCGTCGCGCCGCACCAAATCATTCTCGGGCGTTCCGCCTTGGCGATTTCACGAATCTGGTCGTAGTCCAGCAAACCGGTTTCCGGAGACGGTCCGAACGGAACTTGCGTATAATCCATGCCGGAGAAGTTGACTTTCCAGCCGTGAGTGAGGTGTCCGCCCAGGTTGACGGGCATGCCCATTACCTTTTCAGCGCCTGCCATGACAGCGCGGTAAACCGCCGAGTTCGCCGGGGAACCGGACAGCGGCTGAACGTTAGCGTGTTCCGCTCCGAAGACCTGCTTCAGACGATTGATGCAAAGGGTTTCGACTTCGTCGATAACTTCGTTGCCTTCGTAATAACGGGCGGCGGGATAGCCTTCGGCGTATTTATTGGTCAGAGACGAGCCAGTCGCTTCCAGAACGCTGTACGATGCGTAATTTTCAGACGCAATCATTTTGAGCGTTGAGGCTTCATAAGCCGCTTGTTTCTGAATCAGGGCGTAAATCTCGGGGTCTTGTTCTTTCAGGTGTGGATAACGTTCGGACATGGTGAATAGGTTGTGGGTTAATGCTTAAGTAGTTCAAGGAATAGGGAATAATCCGCGCTCCCTGTTCTTTATATTATATATTATACACAACGTTTGAATCAAGACAAGGGGATAGGGAAAGATTAATTCGCAAAGGGGGGACGCTCAAATTTTGGAGGGCAAGATTTAATGGCAGACGCGATAGCGTTCCGCTAGAACTGCGTAGCAGTTCAATGTTTCTAGCCGTGGGTGAAACCCACGGACAAAAAGATACAAAAAATAAAAACATCGACAAATACTCTTTTTCTTCCCTCCTGCGCCTTTGGGCGCTGGGGGGGAAGAAAAAGAGGTTGATTCGATTAGGATGGCTTTTTAGAGAGGGCTTCGCCGTCCGCAGACTAAAGTCGATGGTTATAGAAATAGCGTCCCGACAAGGTCGGTTCCTGATTGGACATCGGTAACGCCGAAACCGACTTTTCCGGAGGCATATACTCGTCCTATCCCCGTGCGGGTTCGCACCTTCGAGACGCGATTCTATATCAATCTCACCCATATAAAAAAAAAAAAAATGGGCGTCCCCTTCGCAAGGCGTAAATCGCAATTACGCCCTGCTCCAGAACAAATCAAGAGGGGAGGTACGCTATTTTCTAGGCGTTCGCCTGACGTTTGAGAACTTCCAGAACAATATGCGCCAGTTTGGGAGCTGCAGCGTTTGCCGTTTCGACAATCTCTTCAATATTAACCGGCTTGAGAGCGTCTGCCAGCCCCATGTCTGTAATTACGACCAACCCCAACACTTTCATGCCGGAATGGACGGCAACAATAACCTCGGGAACCGTTGACATGCCGACAACGTCCGCGCCGATGGCTTTAAGGAATCGATATTCAGCGCGAGTTTCCAGACACGGACCGGAAAGTGCAACGTAAACGCCGCGATGAGCGGTAATTCCGCCGTCAAGCGCAATTTGTAACGCTTCAGAAACGAGTTCCTGATTGTACGGTTCCACCATGTCCGGCCAACGGGGACCAAGCGCATCGTCGTTGACGCCAATAAGCGGATTGCTTCCCATAAGGTTAATGTGGTCGTCAACAACGATGATGTCTCCGCGGCGATGCATTGGATTCAGTCCGCCGGCGGCTGCGGAAACGATAAGAGTTTCTGCCCCAAGCGCTTTCATAACGCGAACGGGAAACGTTATCTGCTGCATGGAATAGCCTTCATAATAATGAAAACGGCCTTCCATGGCGACAACGTCCATGCCGTTGATTTTACCGCAGATGAGTTTGCCAGCGTGAAGATCAACCGTTGACGTTGGGAAATGCGGGATGTCTTCGTAATCAATAACCGCTTCCTGGACGATGTTTTCGGCAACGCCGCCAAGCCCGGTGCCGAGAATAACGCCAACTTTCGGCGAACCTGCCCAACGAGTTCGGATAAACTCAATCGCTTCGTTTACTTCCTGTTTAATATGCAGCATTTGGAAAAAATAAGACCTGTTAGGGTTATTAAAGGAATGGAACGTAAAACAAGAACGGCATAGCCGCCGTTCTTTTGTAAATTACTGACCGCAAAGCGCGGTTATTTTGTTTCTCAATAATCTTCGTCATCGTATCGATCGTCGTCGATAAGATTTTCTTCGTATTCAGTCGGGTCTTCTTCGAGCATTTCGTCGTCTTCCGGGAGGTCGTCAACAACGCCATTTCGAAGGAGGTTGCTTTCTGTTTTTTTCTCCGATTTTTTCTCGGTTTTTTTGGCGGCTTTCTTTTCAGACTTTTTGTCGCCGCGCTTTTTGTCGAGTTTCATGCCAGTCGGATTGAGAAGATCAGCCTCGTCTTCTTCGTCTCGAACGTATGGAGTGGTCTCTTCCGGCTCTTCCTCTTCGTCGTCAACCAAAAATTGACCAAAGCGCTCCAGCTGAGTAGCTTCGTCCAAATCTTCGTCATCGTCGTCGCGATTGAAATCGGCGTTGTTGAAATCTTCGTCGAAATCCTCTTCAAAAGTGTCGTCGAAATCTTCATCGAATTCGTCGTCAAAGTCTTCGTCGTACTCGTCGTAGTTCCGGAAACTGCCAGTAATGTTATTATTGTTCATGGATAATAATAAAATGGTGAATAATAAGTGGTATGGGAAGCTGAAACATTCGAACGCGATAGTATTACAGAGAAACCATAAAAATTCCCCTGACATCGCAATTCACTCCCAGTCCTCAATATTTTACTCTATTGTAGCTTAAAGCGTTCTACTTGCAACAACTTTTTAAAAATTTTTTGGTAAAAAAGTCGATATTTTCTATCTATTCAGCAAAATATTGGAAAGATGCACATTACAAAGTTTCGTTATCTTTCCTAAATTACGCTACTCTCTATTATCGGGTTGAATTATTGCTATTCGCGCTTGGGAGGATAATGCTCTATTATAATGAGAAACAGCGAAAAAACTGCGATGACTGGCAAGACAGCTTCTTTTCTAATTCTCATTATAATATTGTATCATTTTTCAAAAAATTTGGCGCTACTGCTGGACTTTTTTATAAAAAAGCGCTACAATAAATATAATGTATAAGGGGATGTTCCAAATCCAGCTATACAGGAAGAGATTGAACTTCGTTCAGTATTTCTTCTTGAGATCTGAATAGTTTGTTCTTTCCCTGATTGTTTTTCGTATTAATTATATATATCGATTATTACTATAGATTTTTACTCGCTTTAACAACGCGTTTGATATGAGATATTTGCCTTTTTTGTTTCTGATACTGACCTCAGTTGCGTTTGCTGCAGACGACGCGTCTGATAAACAGTCTACACAGTACAGTCAGGAACGTCAATTCAATGTAGCTCAAAAGACCCAGATTGATGGTTTATACGATAACGCTTTGAAACTTTGGAACGAGTTTCTGGAAAAGTATCCCAAGTCAAACCTGGCTCTTGAAGCAAAATACAATCGCGGTTTGTGTTCATACGAGCTTCAAAAATATGAAGACGCCAAACGGGACCTGGATGAAGTTCTCAATTCTGGAAATAAAAATATCAAAAAAGCAGAGGCGCTGCTGTTCAGCGGTCTCAGCGCGCAGCGTCTGTCAGAAAAGAACCCCGCTATGGTTCAAGAGGCAAAGAACCGACTGGAGGCGCTGCTTAAAGAGTTTCCGAATTCTGAATATAATCTTTTTGCGAAGTTCAATCTGGCAAAGACGTACGAGCTGTTGAAAAAACCAGCCGACGCCCAAAAACTGTATGTAGAAATTTGGCAAAAGTCGCCCAAAAGCGAATACGCCCCGGACGCCTATTTACAGACAGGCTATATTTTACTCAATCAAAAATCGTATAGTCAGTGCGCGCGTTTGGCAATGGAGTTCTCCAAAAGATGGAACATTCAGCCTGAAATTTATACCGCGGCGGTTCTGGCGGGCGACGCCTTATACAGTTCCGGAGATTTCGAGCAGGCGGAAAAGCAGTACGCTTTTGCAAGCGACCCGACAGCAAAAGGAATTGACAAGTTCGACCAGGCGGACTACGCCTTGTACAATCGCGGGGCGTGTTTGTTACAGCTTCGAAATTACGAAAAAGCGGCACAGATGTTTTCCGACGTTATAACCCGATTCCCGAAATCCAAATACATTCCAGCAGCAACCCTCGCCTGCGGCGACGCGAACTGGAAAAGCCAAAATGTTCAGAAGGCGAAAGATTATTTACTCAAAGCCGCCAAATTTGAAGAATACTCTCCAAAAGCAAACTTAATTTTAGCAGAAGTCTATTTCAAGGAAAATGACATTAACAATGCGCTAAAGCGAATTGACATGACGCCGGAATCCCAGTTTAAATGTCTGCCGACAGAACCAGAAGCGCAGCAAACCGCGGTGCGTCAAGCCTGCGTATTGCGCGTCAACATTTTAAGCCGGTCAGACGATCCCAAACGGCTTCAAACCTGCGTTAAATTATGTGACAGAATCGCGCTTCAGTGGTCAGACTCGCCATCCGCTCCGTGGGCAACTTTGTTAGCGGCGCAAATTGAGTTTTTGCTTCACAATTACGACAACGCCATCAGTTTGTGCCATAAAATTCAAACTCAATGGAAAGATTCTTTACAGAAACTGGAATCGCAAATTCTGGAAGCCTGTTGTCTGGTTCAAAACCAAAAGTATAAAGAAGCAGGCAATCTGTATTATTCGCTGTATAAAAACAATCCGAATGACGATCGCCGTTTTGAATGGCTCATTTTGACATGTAAAATGCTCGAAATGTTTCAGCAGTACGACGTCATTTACAAAATCCTTCCCAAAGAAATTCCCAATATTCAATCAAACGATCTCCGTCCTGAAGCCCTGTATCTTTCAGGAAAAGCCGCCTGCGAACTCAACAAGCTGGACTACGCGCTGAAAGTTGTTCAATTTTGTCAGGATAAACACCCGGACTATCCTGATATGGACAAAGTTCTTTTTACAAAGGGCGTTATTTATGAAAAGCAAGGCAATAACGGGAAAGCGTTGGAGACGTTCCAGAAAATATTGGACGACTACCCTGATTCGCCCGTTAAGCAGGGAGCGGTTTCCTATATGACTCAGCTTTATCGGGTTTTAGGAAACTTCAAAGCCGCTCTGGAACAGGCGGATACGATTATCGCTCAAGACAAAGAATCTCAATACCGTCCAGCAGCGGTTATTGATTCCATGTACATTCTGGTTCAAAACAGCATGTGGGAACAAGCTCTCAAGCGCGGCGACCTGTTTATCGAAGATTATCCCCAGCACGACAGCGTTGTAGAAGCGTATCGGCTTCGAGCGTTATGCAAATACAATCTCAACAAATTCGCCGACGCTTCTGCCGATTGCCGCAAGGGGCTTGAAATCGCAAAACAAATGGATCAGATGGATAAATGGGAGCTTTCCCTGCGTCAGCTTGAAGTTTCGTCTTTGTCACAGCAGGACAACAAAATTGACGAAACGCAAAAAGCGTTCGCAGCGTTTATGGACGCCAAAAAACGTCTCGATAAAACGATTGCCAATGAAGATTCTGTCATCTTCCTTTACGCCAACGCGCTGTTTAAAGCCGATAAAAAAGAGGAAGCGTATCAACAGTATAAATACATTTTCGATAACTATAAAGCGTCTCCATATCGTTTTGAAAGCGCTTTTTCATTAGGACAGGCGGAAGCAAATGCCAAATCGTACGTCAAAGCTAAAGAGTTTTTGACTTTTGCAGTCAACGGTTCAGACTCCTCCGCGGCTATAAAGTCGGCGCATAAACTGGGCTGGATTTCCTACAACCAGGAATCGTACGAAGACGCCTTAAAATGGTTTAATCGAGCTGTCGAGATTAATGACGCCTCAAAAGGTTCGCAGTTGCCAGCCATTGCAGATATTGTTCTGGATTCCCGATTAATGGCGGCAGACTGCTTGTACTGGCAAAAGAAATTTGCTGAAGCGTTAACTCAATATAAATCGCTGCCTGAGCTGCCAGTTCAGCGTCAGGCGATGGCGACCATTCGCGCTGCGCAATGTGCAATTGAAACCGGCGATTTCAATTTGGCAGCCAAACTCATTGACAAAGTTCTCGACGCTAACAACGTCATAGTTCCGGAATTGGCTCCGACGTCTAAAAAATGGGAGCCTGCCATGCAGCATTTGCGAGCCAAGATATGGTTCAAGACGGATAAACAAGAACAGTCCGAAAAGCTGTTTGAACAAATCGTCAAGGAAAACGCCGATGTCAACCCGGCAAGCGTTCCTGCTGCAACCGCGATGGCAATCGCAGAATCGTGGTTTTATTTGGGCGAGCTGGCTTTCCAGAAAGAAAAGTATCGAGACGCAATCACTCAATACTATAACGTTATCTACGGCTATAAATTTCCAGAGCTTCAGGGAGACGCCTGTTACGAAGCCGCTCGATGTTTTGAAGCGCTCAAACAGGTTACACAGGCTCGAAAAATGTATCAAAAAATTCTTGACGATTATCCAGGCTGTTCTAAAGCTCAAACCGCCAAGACTAAACTTCAACATTTGAAATAACTAACCCGCATCCAATTATGAAACGATTTTTAACCCTGTCGTTTATTTCGTTGTTTTTAACTCTCCCCGCTTTTGCGCAGGACGACGCCATTCCTGTTCCAGAAGATGTAACAGAAGAACAGCCGTTCGTTCCGGTTGTTGATGCAGACCCAGCCCCTGCTCCACAATCCGATGCAGCCCCCGCCCTTCCTGAAACAGAGGTAAACGCTCCCGACGGCGGCGCTCTTCCTGCCAGCGATCCAAGTCAAATGGCTCTAAAAGATTTGGAAGAGGGCGATAAAGAAGTCGCTCAGAAGGAAGAGGAAGCGCGCCTGGCAAAGGAAAAAGAACAGGCGGAGCTGGAAGCCAAGAAAAATCAGGTTCCGAAAATTGAGATACTTAAGCTTATCAAATCTGGCGGAGAGCTGATGTGGATCATCGGCGCCCTTTCCGTATTGGGTTTGATGTTTGCTCTGGAAAGATTTATTGCTCTTCGTCGCGGAGCCATTATGCCTCGCCGACTGTTCAAACAAATGAATCCCTACCTGGAACCGAGCAAATTCTCTCCAATGGCAATTTGGGCGATTTGTGAAAAATATCGTTCGCCAGCTGGGCGAATTATTCAGGCGGCTCTTTTGAAAATTGGACGCCCGCTGCCGGAAATTGTTGCCGCGGTCGAGTCCGCCAAACAGGACGAGGCAACCAACATGTACAGAAACGTCCGCTGGCTGACGCTTGTTTCCTCTTTGGCTCCGCTGCTGGGGTTGCTGGGAACCGTTTGGGGAATGATTCAAGCGTTTTATATCACCGCCAATCTGGAAATCGGAGCCAACCGCGCTGAACAGCTTTCCTCTGGCATTTACGTCGCTCTGGTTACGACTGCCGCCGGTTTGGCAGTTGCCATTCCAGCTGCGTTTATCGCTCACATGTTTGAAGGTCGAATCCTTAAAGCGTTCCATAAACTCGACTCTAAACTTTTGCCTCTGTATGACATTTTAGAAAAGCAGGAAGGCAAACCGAGAATTACGCTGGCTCAATATCAGGCGAAAAAATAGATCTTCAGCTTCATATACTTCACAGTGCAAATGAAAAAGCCCGCTTACCAAATGGTTTAGCGGGCTTTTAATATATCAACGACTCGAAGCTAACGATATACGATCGTTTATTAGCTTGCAAAAATCACCAGACAACGCGTCTAAATGAAAAAAACTTCAAGCCGATTGAATCCAAGCAATGATTCAAGTTTTGCTGTCATTCCGCCAACTGATCGAACAGTTGATTGAATTCCGGCATTTGCTTGTCGAGGAATTCGATCCATTTTTGCGGGTTCCAGATTTCTATGCAAACCGCCGCGCCAACGATAATAACTTCGTCGCCCTGACTGACGCCTAAAAACTCTCTAAATCCTTCCGGAATGAGCATCCGTCCTTTAGCGTCCAGCTTCAGTTCTTTGTGACGGGTGGAAAGAAGGCGGCCGAGGTTTTGAACCAGGTCAATTCGTCCTTCCATTTTTCCCATCTGGAGTTTTCGCTGAATCAGTTCGACGCCTTGCGAAAGTTTTGCTTTCCAGTTTACGGCGTTCCATAAACTCAGGCATCCAGTTCGTTCCTTGGCGAGGATGCAGCTGGCGGCGTTATTTTTTGCCGATGGTTCCAGCGCCTGAATCAACGAGGCGGGAACTGCCAATCTGTAACGTTCATCCAGGGCGCGAGTAAATTCGCCTTTAATGAGAACTTCGGCAGCAGGGGCATTATTGACGGACACGAATTCCTGAAATTGCTTTGGCTTTCATCAGACAATCCGTTCGTTTGTGAAAGCTTTGACAGTTTCCGGCATGAAAAAGATCCGTCTTTAATTACCGGCTGAAATCCCACGTGAAGTATCGATTTCCTTTAGTTGGTGGGTCAATTTCCCACAAACAACAAAATTAGTATAACTCACTTTTTGAACTTTTCAAGGGTCTGAGAAGCCTTTTTTATAAAAAAAGGGGAAAATTTTTTAAAATTTTTGAGAATATGTATCAGAATAGCCAATATTTCTCTTTACGTCTTTGTGGGAAACCGTCCCACATTGTGGGACGGCGTTGATAAAGAGCGATTAAACTACTGGAGCGTCTTCTTCCTGACCCTCTGAGGCAATCTCTTTGCCGAGTTTCGCGCCGTAATGTTCCGGGGAGTCGGCATTGTTCTTAACTTCCGTCAAAGTTGGATAGTTCGGAGCGTCCTGTTTAATTTGATATTGCGTAACGCTGGGGAACGCAAAGTTCACACCCAGCCGATTGGCAAGACGAATGACGTCAAGAATCAGCCGCTGACGCGATGAGTTTTCTTCGTCTGCGCTGTGCGCGATAAAGAAGCAAACCAGAAGGATGTTAATGCTCGAATCTGACAGTTCATTTACGGCAACGCGAATATCGTCTTTTCTGGTGTTGGGATACGACTCAACCAGAGCGCGAATCCCGCCGCAGAACGCCTCAATCAATTCTACGGGCGTGCCGTACTCTACGCCAACAAACGTTTTGTAACTGCGATACTGACGTCGTCCCATGTTGTCTATCGTACTGGTCGCCAAAGAACTGTTGGGAATAACAATCAGCGAATTGTAAAACGAACGAATTCGAGTGGAACGCAGACCAATGGATTCGACGGAACCTTCGACGCCGTTGACGACTACCCAGTCTCCAATCGTAAACGGCTGATCGAGGAGAATCGTCAAACTTCCGAAGAAGTTGGCGATGGTCTGCTGAGCAGCCAGGGCGACGGCAATACCGCCGATGCCCATCCCGGAGATAATCCCCAAAGCTGAAAAGCCAAAGACCTGAGCAATTCCAATCACGCCGAGGAAAAACGCCAAACACTTCAAACAGCGGTTGGTTAACTCAACCAGAACGTTGCCGGTTTTGTTGGAAGACCGAACAAAGCGCCTTCGGAGCCATTCCGCGAAAACGTCGCACAGACGAATCAGAGAAATCATTGCCAAAACGATTCCGAGAGGATGGATAATCCACTTTGCCCATTGAAGTACGTTTGGCGCGGCATGGACGAAGACCAGACCTCGATACCAAATATACAACATCGCCAAATACGCCAAAGGACTCAGCGCGCGCTTGAGGAGTTCAATATAATTCTCGCCCAGTTTGACAAACCGCAGCGGCATGAGTATCAGGTAAACCGTTATAACAGGGGCAATTTTATAAACCAGATATCCTGTAATGAAAAACGCAATGAGGACGATCCATTGAAAGTACATCAGACCCCAAAACGTTTGGAAGAGGCTTTCCGGAAGGTATTTCATCCAGCCTTTTTTAACGAAGACCGGCGGCTGATTTTCTATAATTTTATAGTTGCTTTCGATATTGGCAACCGTTGCCGAAGCGAATTTCCAGGCGCCATCCGGCTGTTTGAGAATCAAAATCGCCTCGTATTCTTTGTCGGGCCAAATAAAATATCTGTCTTTATCATACTGATCAGGAATCTTTTTAACCGAAAAATTTTTCAGTCGAATGAGAGTCTGTTCCAAATGATAAACCAGCATATACTTTTCAACGTCTTGAACGTCTGACGGCAGCTTGGATAAATCCATCGTCAGCAAGGCGTCGTCGTAATTTCGTTTGTACGTCGATTCCAAAAAGAATTCAACCAGAGCGCGCGGACTTTGAATTCGTTGAAACACCCGCAGCGCGTTAGCGTCGACAGCAGGCGCTTCTTCTGTTTTAGCCGTTTCTTCTGCCGCCGGTTCCGCCTGTTGTTCAGCTTTTTCGGGTTGCGATTTATCAGCCGCTTCTTTTTCAACAGGAGGCTCGACCTCAACAGACGCGTCTTTCCCAACGGACTCTGACGGCTTTGACATCTCAGCCGGATAAACTTCGCGCGGGAGCTTGTCTTCCGGAATTTCATCTTCTGAAATGTCCTCAACCTCTACTATCTCTTCATTTTCTTCTGAATTGGCGCCATCAGCGTCAACCGAAGTCATTTGAATTTCGGGCTGTTTCTGTTCGACGGGAATAACCTGATCAAGCGGCGTTGTTTCAGGGAAAACAAACGAATACGCTCTGGAAAAAACATCGAGAGAATTCTCAGACGCCGCGTTTTGCGCCATTCCGGAATTGGCAAACGTCAGAATCGTCAACGTTAACAGAGCGGCGCTCAGCAGTCGAACGATTGTTAATCGATTAGTAATTGCATACAGTATTTTTTTCATTGTTCTGTATTAATACGTTAACAGGACTTATATTAATATGGTAATGTAACGAATATTTTCCGCCTAAAGAGGCGTCTGGTCTGGCGTCTTATAGGGGGGCTAAAGAATATATAGCAAATTTTAGAAGGCGAGAATAGAGCAATTTTTAAAGATTCCCCAAAAGGGAAAAACGCAGGATTCCTTGGGGACGATTTTCAGAATGAACCCTCAGAATCCTGCGTTTGAGACTGATTTACAGACTGACATGTTTATTGTCGTTTTTTATATTTATCGGATGTGGAATTAAGCTGCGTTTTTTTCTGCGGAGTCAGCAAAATATCGTGCTGAGCCGGTTCAGGCGCAGGCGCTTCCGGTTCTTTATCTTCAGCCTTTTCTTCCTGTTTGATCTCTCCCAAACTATGCGAACCGCTGAACTGAATGCCAAAAATCGTATCGTAAGAACCGTAAACGCGATCGGCAGATGCAGCGCTGGCAGCAGCAACGTTGTTCTGTGCGTTATGCGTCGCCAGATCGGCAGCCAATTCATCAGGAATAGCAAATCGATCCTGGAAATACGGAGTATTTTGATAATTGGGCGGTTGGGGAATATTGGAAGCGACCGCCACGCGGAGCGTATAATCCGTGTACAGACCGGCTGAGTCAACGCCATTTACCCTGGTAATCTCCGTCGCTCGCACGACGATGTTATAAACGCCGGATGGATATATATACGGAATCGACCAACTCACAAGCCCGGTCGTCGCGTCAAGGTTAACGCCCCATGGGGCATCGACAAGCGTGTACGCAATCGAATCGGCGGAGTTGTCCGGGTCAATGGCTTGGAATGAAACCGTCAGTTTCGCTCCAGGGTAAACGACGTTCGTTCCGGAATTAGCCGGGCGAACAAACTTCGGCGGGTTGTCGATTTCTGTTACGGAAACTGTCAGCGTCGTTGAATCGCTCGACGCCTCATCTGCAACGCAAACGGTGAAAGTGTATTCCTGCCCGCCCTGCGCTTCTGTTGGCGTCCAGGTTATCTTTCCTGTTGACGCGTTAATTTTCACGCCAGCCGGAGCGTCGTCTGACAAAGACCACGTCAGACGTCTCCAGGAAACGTTGTCTGCGTTCGTCGTCGGCGTAACGGTTACAGTTGAACCTTCTGTTACATCCACCGGGGCAAGGTCGTTAATCTGAATCGGCTCGACTACGGTCAATGTAAAGCTGTAATCGGAATACACAGCTTGATCGCTGTTTTCCGTTGCGCGAACGGTAAACGTATAATCTCCCGGGGCGGTATTGACGTCCGGCGTCCAGGAGAACTCTCCCGTTGACGGATTGATTGCCGCTCCGCTGACGGCGTTCCCGACTAACGAATACGTTATCCCGGCGGGAGGCGCATCCGGGTCAACCGCATTAAAGTCAATCGAAACGGGGTTGAACGGAGTAATCGTTCCCGGCTTGCGGGAGAAAACAACCGGCATGGTCGGCTCGTCAAATACCGGCGCATTGTCAGCTTCCTCCGCTGTAAAGACCACGTCTTGCGAAACGGAGCCAACGCCGTCTGAAACTGTAACAGTAACCGTATAGCTGTTCCCGCCCTGCTCTTCTGTGGGCGTCCAGGAAATCGTCGCCTGACCGTTGACCGAACCGGGCGTAATTGTCATGCCGTCCGGCGCGTTGGTCAAACTCCACGTCAATCTTTGCGCTGGGACATCGCTATCAGTTGCGGAAACGTTCAAAGTCAGCGTTTCTCCCTCTTTAACGGTTTGATTATCAATTGGCGTTATAACGGGAAGCTGATTGACCTCCTTAACAGTAATCTTGAACGAAGCCGTTCGAGACGCGCTTTGATCGGCGCTGACTTTGAGTTTAACCGTATACGAGTTGCCGCCGCCTTGAGCTTCGGTAGGCGTCCAGGCGAGGAACCACTTGCCGCCGGCGCTTTGCGGCGCGTTGAGAGTCATGCCGTCCGGGGCGGAAACAAGTTCAATCTGCGTTACGTTTTCGACGTCCAGCTCGTACGTCCACGGTTCCAACTCGTAAATCGTCTGATCTTCAACGACAATTGACGGACCTTCCGTTACGGTTACAGCGTAAGATTTCTGAGCGAAATTGCCGGCGGCGTCCGTTGCTTTGACGGTAATTGACGCCGGGACGCCCGCGTTAAAGTCTGGCGTCCAGCGGATAACGCCTGTAACGGCGTTGATAGTCATTCCGTTTGGCGCGTCAACCAGAGAATAGCGAACGTCGTGGTCGTCTGTCGCGCTTGCCGTTGACGTAAACAGAACGCCTTCGGTCATGACGTTGTTGCTCAACTCGTCAGCCAGAACCGGGGCGACCGTGTCAACGTCAATTGTCAGGGCGTTGGACATCTCGCCCATGACGTCAACCACAACCGCGCCGTCTTCGGTCTGAACGGTCGCTTGCTGCGGCTGCGCTATTGTAACATGATGTACTCCGTCTGTCAGCGTCCAACCGTATGTGGACGTAACAACCCGAGAAGGAACGACGACGTCGCTTTCAATCCCGATTACGTTGTTGTCGGAAAACAGACAGACGGGTTTGCCCGGCGTCAGATTCTGACCGAGGAACGACAGCGTTGTAACAGTATTGGAGTTGTTGTTATTGGTTATATACACGTCGTCCGGATCCAAACCAGACCCGGCGACAAATTCCAGCGTCGGCGCGCCGGAAACTGCGTCTTCCCAGGCGTCCTGACTGATAACGTATATATTGACGTTTTGCGTTGAAGTCAGCGTCTGTCCAGCAACCGTCTTTAACGCGGTAAACGTAAACGCCGCGCTGTCGCCTACGATGGCTCCTTGAGGCAGCTTCAAGACAACTTCGTACTGAGTGTACAAATACTCTGAGCCGTCGTCGCTGTAAATCAATTTTGAACGACCGCGAAGCGTGGACGCGTCAAACCCGGCTGGAACGCTGCTGGGATAAATCGTAATCTGAGAGTTTGTCGGGTCAGGGTCGTACGCCTTAACGGAGAACATAATCCACTGTCCGGCAGTTCCCGCCTGAGAGTTGGTTGGATAGAAAATCGGATTGTCCTGCGTTTCGTTGACTTCTATTGCAACCTCGATTGTTGAGAATTTTCCTCTGCCGTCCGAGGCGCACAGAATAAGCGAATATTGATTGCCGCCGCACTCTTCGCCGGGCGTCCAGGTTAAAACAGCGCCGCCGTTTGCGTCCGTTTCCGACAGCGTCAGCTGATCGGCTATGGATTCCGGAGCGTACAGAATCGTCCATGTAACAATGTCTCCCTCATCCGGGTCAGACGCGCGCAAATACAGTGTGAACTGTTCGTTTTCAAACGCCTCAGCAACTCCGTTGGTCAGCAGGCACGCAGCGCCGTTTTCCCAGCTTGGAGTAGAAAACAGCGGATCCAGAATCGTTGGCGCGCTGGGGTCGTCTGAAGAAACGACGGTAATCGTCAAGTCGTCCAGAGCGTCGCTTTCCAGCCGTTTACCGGTAATTTGAGTATTGCCAACGGAAACGTCCGTTGTCAAAACCTGTTTGACAGAAAAATCGTACGTTCCGTAATTGAGAGTAATGTCAGAAATCATCGAAACTGTAACGGTTCCATTTGTATTGACGCACTGCGCCGACCCAATAAGGGTTTCTTCGCCGTTGATTGTCGTCCAGACTTCGACGGTCATGCCTTTTGCCGCGCCTGTTACATTAAACTGCAAACCGGATCGTTTGCTGGTTTCGTTTCCAGACTCCCCGGGACCGTAGCTGGACGGGTTGAGCGTCAGCCCCGTCGGTTTGGACGGCAAAATGTAAACGGGCGTCATCTGGGAATCGCCATAGTTCCAGTCGGCATCCTCTGTCCCGGACGCGACGACTGTATACCAGTTGTATACGCCGGGTTCCAGATAGGCGTGAGTAGACTGGTTTTGAGTGTAAATCTCGTAGTATCCGGTAGACGAATCAAATGAATAGCAATAGCTTAACAGTTCTGACGAGCCTTGTTTATACAACCCCATCCAGTAGTAGATTGGATCGGAGTCAATGTCTTTGGCGTTAACCAGCCCATTGACGTACGCTGCCGGCTGCCCGGATTGAGACAGCGGAATGACAATTTCCTTCGCGTTGAAATCGGTAATAAACGGTTTGGAGTTGGTCGAATCCGCTTTGGAAATATTGACTTTGACCCGGAGCGGTTCCGATTCGTTCCCCTGAGAATCGACAGCAGTAACGGTCATGTACGTTGTATACGCTTCGTTAGTCGTTACTTTCAGATTCGATTTGAGCGTAACCGTCGCCCCAACAGACGTTGTACCGTTGTTGGCGATTGCGTAGGCGTTCCCTTCGACAATTTCTGCATTGACGATTGTAATTGGAGTTTTGGGCCAATCGCTGTACTGATACTGTTGTCCGTTAATTGTAACAACATGAGTCCCGGTTTCAACGGAGCTTATAGCGTCGAGGACGTCGTAACCGGAAACCAGTTTTCCGAAAATGGACAAATCGGAATTCAAGCTGATTTGTTTTCCGTCGGTGATATAAAACTGAGCGGTGTTCGTGTCGTTCCCGGCGAGGTTCACCGATGCCGGAATAAATCCTATCAGCCCTCTGGTTGTGTGCTGAAGCGACGCGTTGAAGTTGTCGTCTATGGATGAGTATTCCTCTGCAATATATTCATTGGAAGCGCTGAACGAACCGCCATAGATCAGAGCGCCGTTTTTGACGTAGTCAATGAGCGTCTGATTGTAAAAGCCATCGTTAGTTGCTTCGATCGCTCTGGCAACGGAATCCGGCGCCTCGTTGGGAAACAGTTCAAAGACCATCGTTCCCGACTGAGAACGTCCTTGAGCGTTTGTCCACGTTACTGTCATTTTCAAATACGGATTGCTCTGGGCGGTTATATCCGTTCTTTTTCCGGCTGAAACAGCGGCGCTGAGAAAGCTTGTATTGTCTGGAGTTATGCGAAAATAGACGTTGTCCCCGTCGGCGTCTGTCGCGGTAAGCGGAATTTGATACGTCGCCCCGGAAGTAATGTCAACCGAATAACAGCCTGCCTGCTGGTCATAATCAAGCGCCGACAAATTCAAAATCGGAGCTGCGTCCAGCAATGCGCGTTCCTCCAGCGCTTCAAACTGTATGCGGCGACCCTTCTTATCGGCTCGGCTTGGTTTCCGGTTTGTCATTCCCAAAATTTTGCCCCATTTGGAAAGAAACTGTTTCATAACGATTTTACTGATAGCTAATTATTAACAACGGAGAATCAGCTGTCGAGAGTCGGGACAGAGTCCTGCTCCTCCATTTCTAAACTCCTGACGCTCTATTTCACTGCGTCTAACATCGGTATATAATATTAATTCTCTTAATTTAGAGGTCGACAATTCAAATTAGTTCCCCCATGTTCTCTATAATATACACGATATTATTAATAAAAGCAGAAAATTCATACATTTACCGCTGCCGCCCTATTGTCAATAACTGATATAATCGTTATAATAGAAATAATTGTATAGTAAAGACTTACCAAGGAAACGGAAAACAGGAATTTAAAAGGCAAGTGCGGGAAACGAGCAACGACCAACGCTTTCAATCGACGGGAACGGATTTTGACGCTCCCGGGTGGGAGGCGTTTGCCAACGTCTCGCCGGACGAGCGCCGCACAACGCGCCAAACAAACTGGGTTTGGACGCCGCCGAAGACAGAATCGGTTCCCTTTTCCTACATGCCATCAGCGCTTGTTTTGACCTTTTTGACAGCTGGAACGATTCTTGACCATTTCGTTTTCAACTGGTCGTGGCGGATTTGGCTCAACGTTGGACTGACGTCAATGCTGTTTTGGTTCGGCTCAACGATACTCAATCAGACGCGCCGCCGTTTAGCCGGATCGTTTTTGATATCCGCCGTTCTCATCGCACTTGGCGGTCTGTGGCACAACTGTGTCTGGAACGTCTATCCACAGGTTGACATGTTCTCCCGCTGTTCGCTCAAACCCTGTTCATGCGTCATGCGGGGAACCATTCTTGACGCGCCTCGGCGAACGCGTTCTCCGCAAGGTTTTTCTCCGATTCCGGAATACGACAAAACCGTCTTTACCGTTCAGGCGAACAGCGTCCGTTCCGGTCAGACGTGGACGCCGGCGGACGGAAAAGTTCGAGTTTCCGTAACAGGGCATCTGAACGGCTTCGAAGCGGGAGACGAGATAGAACTTGTCGGCTCGTGCAGCCTGCCCAACGACGATTCTACCGGTCGATTCAATTACCGGGACTTTCTCCGCAGCCGCCGCATTTTGACCGTTATGACGGTTCGCAGCCCGGACGGAGCGACCCAGCCCTTTCAGGAACGTCACACGTCCTTTCGAGGCTGGATTGGCTCATGCCAGCGCAAAGCGCAAGAAGGACTGGAAAAACGGTTTACCATATCGCGTCAAGCGCGTCTGGCGTCCGCCTTTTTACTCGGAAACAGAAACGACCTGCCGGAAGGCGTGGTCGAACAGTTTCAGGAAACGGGGACAATTCACGTGTTAATCGTTTCCGGGCTTCACGTTGGAATTTTGACGACGCTGCTGCACTTTGCGCTGAGTTTTGCGCCGCTGTCGCGCAAAGTTCGATATTTAATCCTCTGCGGAATGATTCTGTTTTACATTCTGCTTACCGGCGCTCAGCCTCCGGCGATTCGAGCAGGCGTTTTGTGCCTGACGGCAACCGCAGCGCTTGCGTTCAATCAGAGACCGCTGTCCTTTAACGTCCTTGCATTGTCAGGGATAATCGTTTTGATTCTTAATCCATCGTCAGTGTTTCAAACAGGAACCCAGCTGTCGTTTTTAACCGTCGGCGCGATAATTGCATTGGCGCCGACTGCCGAGAAAATCGCCTGTTACATTCTTCCTGTCAGGAATGAGAAAACCGTTGAAATTGAACAGCGTCAGCCAGGAAGAACTCGAAAAGCCGTTTACAAAATACTTTATGGTTTAATTTTGAGTTTTATGCTTTTGGGTGTAATCGCGCCTCTGATTGCCACCCGGTTTCACGTTCTGTCGCTCTTTTCCATTTTGCTTAATCTGGTTTTAAGCGTCCCGATTTTCATTTCCATCATGACGGGAATGATTGCCATGCTGCTCAGCCCCTTTGATTCCTTTTTCCTGTTCGACTTTATCGCCAACGTCAGCGCGAAAATCTGCCAGAGTTCGCTCTGGTCAATGGACTACGTCGTTCAAACCGTTCATTCCTGGCGCTGGTCGAGATTTTGGGTTACCGGTCTGAGCGAACCAATGTTAATCGCGTTTTACGTAATCCTCTTTGTGTGGGCGTTTAGCCGATGGAGCCGCGCCAACAGCTTAAAAATGGCGTCGATTCTGGCGTGTTGGCTGGCGATTATTTCGTTCAGTCCAATTTACGCTTCTCTGACGCGACCAGAGCAGATGAACGTAGAATTTATCAACGTCGAACACGGTCTGTGTACGCTCATTCGTCTGCCGGACGGGAAAAATCTTCTCTACGACGCCGGCAAAATGACAAGCCCGGAACGAGGCGTGGAGTCCGTTTGCGATTATCTCTGGAAACAGGGAATAACGAAGATTCACGGCGTTATTCTCTCCCATTCAGACGCTGACCATTACAACATGCTCCCGACGCTTTCCGAACGTTTTGCCATCGACACAATATACGTTTCGGAAATGATGTTTGACGATACGGACAACGAAACGCTTGAAAAGTTCAAGTATTATCTGGAAAAGGCGAACGTCAAAGCGCATATTGTTTATCGCGGAGACAGACTGGGGAATTCAAAACAGTACAAAATAGAATTCTTGCATCCCGGTCCGGGCGGGGTTCTGGATTTGCTCAGCCCTGAAAACGCCAATAGTCTGGTGGTTGAACTGGAATACGCCGGACGCCATATTTTGCTCACCGGCGACCTCGTCGGAAACGGCGTCCGAGAGATTTCCATGGAAGAATCGCCCGGCTACGACGTCGTTCAGGCGCCGCACCACGGTTCCTATCTGAGTCTCACGCCAGATTTTATTCAATGGCTCAACGCCCGGTACGCCGTTTTTTCCGAGTCCAGAACTTACGCTCAAAAGCAGGGGCGAACCATGTTCGAGCAGGCGGGCGTTCGCGTTTTCCATACCGGTCAGGACGGCTCTGCCAGATTCGCTGTCTTTCCAAACGGGGAATTGTCGTACTGCGTCGGAGAGTAAACAGTTGCAAATAACGCTAAAGCGTCAACTCCTCACTCATCATTCCTCACTCCTAACTGTTTCCCCGCCCCTGTACGAAACGTTCAAATTAGATATAATATATACTGTCCACTTGGAAAAGATATCAATAAACCCCGTTTAGAGTTTATCAATCGTTATGACCAAAGAAGAATTATACGACGAAGCGGTCGCCGTTTACGAAAGCGGCGACCTGGACGGCGCGATCGAGAAAATGAACGCACTGAGTCTGCAGTATCCAGACTACGCTCTGCCGCACACGGCTCTGAGCGTCTGGTATTTCAAACGCGGCAACAACGTGGAGTCGCTCGCTCACGCTAAAAAGACGGCTGAACTGGAACCAAACGACCCGTTCTCCTACGTTGCGCTGAGTCTGCTGGCTCAACGCGCCGGCGACCACGCTATCGCAGAGGCGGCTCTGTATAAATCTCAGTTTATGTAATCGAAAGATTAGCTGCTAGCTTCTAGCTAGCAGCTAGGAGCTAGCAGCTTAATAAGGGAATTTCAACCGAAAATGAAAATACGCGTTCTTATTGTCGATAACGAACCGTCGCTGGCGGAAACCGTCGCAGAAGCCCTGCAGCGCAAAGGGTACGATTGTCAATGCGCCTTTAACGGCTCGGCGGGCTGCGAGGCCTTGGCGAAGAGCGAATTCGACGTCGTCATTACAGACCTGGTCATGGAAGATATCGACGGATTCGGGATTCTCCGCAAGGCAAAAGAGCTTCAGCCCAACGCCAAAGTCATTATGATGACCGGGCACGGCAGCATTCCCTCTGCCGTTGCCGCGATGGCGAACGGCGCGTATACGTATTTGCAAAAGCCGCTGGATCTTAAACAACTGCGGGAAACGGTCGACAAGGCGGCTGAAATCGCCGTTTTGAGAAACGAAAACCTCAATCTGCGCCAGCGGTTGGATAAAAAATTCGGGTTTGAGGGCATCGTCGGCTCCTCCGCCGCTATGCAAAAGGTTATCGAACGGCTCAAAAGAATCGCCCCGACAGACGCCACCGTCCTCATTCAGGGAGAAACCGGCACGGGTAAAGAGATGGTCGCGCAGTCGATACATCAAAATTCGCCCAGAAAGAACAAGCCGTTTGTTGGTCTCAACTGCGGCGCATTGAGCGAAAACATTCTCGAAAGCGAGCTGTTTGGACACGTTCGCGGCGCGTTTACAGACGCCGTCTCCGACCGCGTCGGGAAGTTTGAGTACGCCGACGGCGGAACCCTCTTTCTGGACGAAGTGGGCGACATGCCAATGCAGACGCAAATCAAACTGCTCCGCGTTCTGGAAAGCAGCGAGATTACCAAAGTCGGGTCAAACAAACCGATTAAAGTCAACGTCCGGCTTCTGTCTGCAACCAACCGAAATCTGGAACAAGCCGTCGCAGAAGGAACGTTTCGAGCGGATTTGTATCATCGAATCAAAGTCGTTACCGTCAACCTGCCGCCGCTGAGAGAACGTCGGGAAGACATTCCCATGCTTGTCGACTTTTACGTTCGCATGTTCGCCCAGCGCAACAACAAGGAAATCAAGGCGATTTCCCCAGCTATCAGAAAACGCCTTCTCGGGTTCTCCTGGCCCGGCAACATCCGCCAGCTTCGCAACGTTATCGAAAGCATGATCGTTTTCGACATCGACGGAGTTCTCGATACAGACGACGCCCCGGACGAACTGCTCGACGGCTTTGTCGTGCCGGATTCAACAGACGAAAAACTCATAGAACAGGAAAAAGCGCCGCTGCTGATTGGTTCGGAAACAGAGACGCCTGTTTTGGATTCGCAACAGCCAAATACAGCTCAATCCGAGTCCTCTGATAATATTATAGACGCTCAATTTGTTTCTGCGCCCGCCGCCGATGCCGACTCGCTTAAAGCTCTGGTCGGTCAGCCGCTGGAAGAAGTCGAAAAGAGGTTTATCGACCTGACGCTTAAAGCCGTTGGAGGCAACAGAGAAGAAGCGGCAAAAGCGCTCAATATAGGTCAAAGAACGCTCTACAGAAAGATTAAAGACTACGGTCTTTGAAATCTGTAATAATCAATATTAAAATGAATAACGAAAACGCCTGATTCCTCTTTTGAAATCAGGCGTTTGGATTTTATTGTTTGTCGTTCACAGGTTTCTCTTCTTTGCGAATCGGTTTGATCCACAAAATTACAATTCCAGCCGCGCAAACGCCGACAATCGAAAGATAAATCACCAGCCATTTCCACAGCATTCTTAACTGATAGAGATTAAAATGTTCAACCTTTCATACTCAATTGCGTTAATGTTGGTATAGTAATAATAGTATCGATATCCCCAAATCGCAGCCAAAAGGATAAATACCGATGCAATCGCGCCCAGAAAAATCATGACGCCCATTCTGCGATCCAACTCGGAAACGGCCTTCTCTTTGGACGAGACTTCATAAGGCTGAGCCTGAACAGGCAGCTGACGCATCGCGCCTAACGTTGGAAGGGTTATCGTTTTTTGACAGCCCGGACACGGAATCGACTCTCCCGCCGACGATTCAGCAATCGAAAACGTATGACCGCATTCCGGACAGGTAAACAATCTGTTTTCTTGCATTGTTATAACAAATGTGAATTCCAGGTTTTGATTTGACGTAAATCATTTTAAAGACGACGACATAACGTCAATAATATATAACGACTATTCACGTCTTTCCTATCTAATATACTAAAAATTTTAATAAAGAAAAGAGAAAAACCGTAAAAAAGTAAAACAATTTTCGAAATCATTCGTAATAACTAAAAAGTTGGCGGTACAACCGCATGATTTGATTATCTGACAAGTCAATAGCTTTATCCTTAACATTAAACCGATTAAGTCGATTGTATTTATCAGAAATATCAAAAATCAGTTAATTCATGCGGATTATTCGGGATTTTGCAATATCATAAACTCTAACGGAGCGTAAAAAAAGTAATCGAATATTTTGAAAATGACTAAAGTTAAAAATAATTATTTACACAAGTCAATACGATGATTTCACAAAAACAGTACCCTATATTTTCTACTCAACGCATTTTATCAATATGTAACATTTGTATACCATATAAAATCAAAGTTTTTTTGGAAAAAATTAAAAAAATACTTGTAATTCTTAGTCTTTTGATTATAATAAACGATATTCGTGAAACACTTAACCGACAAAGTTTGAATAATCGTAATCCTTTACTATTTTATAAAATGAAGGGCGCGAAATTTCAAACAAATGCTATGTTATAGTTGTTTTTAGACGTGGGAACGCCGTCAAGGCGTTTTTGACGTCTGTAATATACGATAGAACAACGTAAGGGAGACCTATTTTGTACGAAGAAGCTGACAATTTAGATGTCGATGATTTCAACGAACCTTTATCCAACGAAGACTTGGATTTGGATTCGAAGTCGAGCGGTTCATTGCATCTGGACGATGAAGAAGAACATCTCATGGACGACGCTGATTTGCTCGAAGAGCTTAAAGACGCCGTCGGTGAAACATGGTCTGACGACCCCGTCCGCATGTATTTAACCCAGATGGGCGAAATTCCTCTGTTGACTCGTCAGCAGGAAATTGCGCTCGCCAAGCAGATCGAACGAAATCGCGCCAAATTCCGCAGAAAACTGCTGGAATGCAATTTCGTTATGGAACGAGCTTGCGCTCAACTCGATTTGGTTCAAAAGGGCGAAATTCCATTTGACCGCACTCTTCAGCAGTCCATTACCGACCAGATGGAAAAAGAACAGATTCTTGGTCGTATGGGACCTAATATGCGAACGTTAGACTACGTCCTTCGTTTGAATCAGGTCAATTATAAAACGGCAACCAACAAAAAGCTTCCTCAAACCAAACGAATGACGGCTTGGCGTCAGTTAGGCCGCGGTCATCGCAAGGCGGCTCGATTGGTTGAAGAACTCGGTCTGAGAATGCAGCGAATTGAACAGTTCATGCCGCAGCTGGAAGACCTGTCCCGTCATGTAGATGAACTTCGCGAACGCATTAAACAGCGCCGCGCGATGGGGCGTTCAGAAGAATCTCTGCGTCCTTGGGTTAATGAATATCAAAGCATTTTGCGTCATACTCAGGAAACTCCGTTAAGTTTGAGAAACCGAGTTGAGTATCTTCGCAAAATTCAGGAAGAATATCAACAAGCAAAGCGCGGTCTGTCCGAAGGCAACCTGCGTTTGGTCGTTTCGATTGCCAAAAAGTATCGCAACCGCGGCTTGAGCTTCCTCGACTTGATTCAGGAAGGCAACGCCGGCTTGATGCGCGCGGTAGATAAATTCGAATACCGCCGCGGATTCAAGTTCTGTACGTACGCTACCTGGTGGATTCGTCAGGCGATTACCCGCGCTGTTGCGGATCAAAGCCGTACAATCCGCATTCCGGTTCACATGGTCGAAACCATGTCCAAAGTCCGCAACGTACTGCGTCAGCTGCAGCAGGAGCTTGGACGCGAACCTACTGCAGAAGAAGCGGCAGAACGTTCAGACACGCCGTTGGAAGAGACTCGCCGCGTTATGGCGATGAGCCGCTATCCAATCAGTCTGGACAGACCGGTCGGCAACAACGACGACGCTCAGTTTGGAGATCTTCTCCCGGGCGTTACGGAAAGCCCAACCAGCGGCGCTTCGCAGGAAATGCTTCGTCGCCAAATCAACGAAGTCCTCAAAACCCTGTCCTACCGAGAACGCGAGATTATCAAACTGCGTTACGGTCTGGGAGACGGGTACAGCTACACGCTGGAAGAAGTCGGACACATTTTCCGCGTTACCAGAGAGCGTATTCGTCAGATTGAAGCAAAGGCGGTTCGTAAACTGCAGCAGCCTGCCAGAAGCCGTAACCTGGTCGGATTCCTCGACTAACCTTTTTGTATTATAAACGCTAACAATAAACCGGGAAGCCAAACGCTTCCCGGTTTTGTTTTGTAAAGAATGATGTTCAATAAAAAAGCGAGAGGTCAGCAAACGCTTTCCTCTCGCTTTTATCGTATAATCGACAAGCTTTTATCGATTGTTCTTTTTCCGAATGAGGAACAAACCCATAGCGCCGAGGATAAGCAGCGCCCACGTTGACGGTTCCGGGACGGCGTTGGGGTCAAGGCGTCCGGAAATCAGCAGAACGGTCGGGTCTGTCAGCGTAACGCTCAAGTCCGTAAAGTAGTAGGACGTCAGCGCGGCGGAAACGTCGTTGAGGATGTCAGAGGCGTTGTTGGCGGTAATCGTCGCGGAGAAGACGTCGTTACCAACCAGGGGGCTTTCGCCGTCCATGGCAATCAGCAGAATCGAGCCATCGTCAAAATAGGCGTTTCCGTTGACAATCAGCTGGTCTGCAATGACGCTGCCGTTGTCGTCTTTTCCAACTTCAAGCAGGAACGTCGCGCCGCTTTCCAGCGTGAAATCGCCGTTTTCCGTCAGCGTTCCAACCGAGTTGCCGGGCGAGAACAGCGCGCCGTTTTTCACGGTTAAGTCGCCGGTGTAAAGCCCCTTGAACATCAGCGAACCGCCTTCGACGTTCAAAGCAGAAGCGTTAATCGGATTGGCGGTTGTTCCATTAAGATACAGCGTTCCGTTGCCGGTTTTGAGTAGATTGCCCGAACCGGTAACTTTGTTAATGAACCGTTTTTCGTTGTCGACGGCAAATTCCAGCGTCGCGCCTTCGCTGACGGCGACTGTTCCGGTTCCGAGCGTTCCGTCTCCGGACAGGCGCAAAACGCCCTGGCGAATGCCAGTCGTCCACGTGTACGTGTTGGGTGCGGTGAATTCCATCGTTCCAACGCCGTCTTTGTAGAACGTTCCGCTGCCTTCGTTGTTCGGATTGGTAATCTTGGCGGAAATAATCAGGTCGGACAGGTTGTCAGGCTCGGTTGCCGATTCGCTGGTAACGTCTTCAATATACAGGCTTGTACCGTTGCCGAAACTGTACGTTGCCTTTGCTTTGGTTAAGTCGGAAGAGAATTCAACCGGGGCAGCGGCGGCATCTGTACGAAGCACGGAGACTTTGTTGGACAGCTTGTAGCCCAGCCAGGTTGCATTGCCGTCAGAGGCGTACATTTTAGCGCCGTTTTTGAAAATCGTGTTTGCCAAGTTATTGTAAACCGTTCCGGAGTTGGACAGTTTTCCGCCGTCTACAATAATCTGAACCAGCGAGTTTGTGCTGGCGTTGGCGATAACGTCCTGCTTGGCGAGAACGAGTTCCGCGCCCTTGTTGACGGTAACGGTTCTTCCAGACTGCAGTTTGCCCAAAGCAGAGGTCTTGTTGGAATTGTTCCAGCCGCCAGTAACAACGACCTTGCCGCCGTTAATAACGAGGTTGCCGGTATAGCTGCTGCCGCCGTTGGCAAACGTTTGAGTTCCTTCGCCGTCAGAGTTGATAATCATCTCAATGTTGCCTGCGATAACGCCGTTGTAGGAGTTGTTCTGGGAAGAAATGTCCAGCGTCAGGGTTGAACGGGTATCCGTATTATTAAAGATGTTGCCTTTGGTTCCGTCGCTGAGCAAGCCCTTGAATTTCTGGCTGAAGCCGTTCATATCCAGCTGACCGTAGAAGCAGCCAACGCCGGCGTTAGAGCCGAAGGGCTGATCTGCCGCCAGGCGCATTTTTCCCATTGAACTGGAGCTGCCGTAGTCAGTTTGAACGTCGCCGGTAAAGGCGTTGTCTGGCGATTGCATTTGTACAATAACCCAGCCGCTGTCGGAATGAACTCTGATCTTGCCGGAACCGGTAATGTTCCCGGTAAACGTTGTATTCTTACTCCAGCCCGCTTTGAGAGCGGATTCAGAAATAACGTCGATATCGTTGGTATAGGTGGCGTTGTTATTGTTATTGTGAAGAACGCCGCCGTCGAGCGTAATTTGTTTATTGCCGATAAACGGCGTGCTGACCGTTGTGTCAGTTCCGTTTACGCCAAGACGCATGTAGCCTTTGGCAAGCAACGCGCCTGTGTATTGACTGGCGTCGCCGGCAAAACAAACCCAGCCGGAATCTTTGCCGATGGTCAGGGAAGAACTTCCGATTAATTTCCCGGAAAGAGTCAACGTCTTGCTCCACCCCGCCTGAACGATCGAACCGTCTTTGATAACAGTTATATCAGTAGCGAAGTTAGGGTCGTTGTCGCTGTTGAGAATAATGCCTCCGTCTAAGGTTATTCCTTTTGGATATTCAAAGTCCGCTCCAACGCGAAGATAGCCGCCGGAAATAGTAAACGAGCCATTTCCCGTCCATTCGCCGTTGCAAAAGACGTATGCAGAAGCGTCGTTCAAAACGACGTTGCCGTCAACGCGAATCGTTCCACCGCCGGTGGAGATGTTAGACATCGGTCCGATATACAAGTCGTTTCCAGCCGTTCCGAAAACCAGCGTTCCTTCGTTCGCCTGAATGGTAACTCTTTTCATGTCGCCGTTGAGAACCTGAGTTCCTTCGCCGATTTTGGTAATTGTCGAAGCAATGTCGCACAGCAGCGTTCCATTATAGGTAAACGTTTGATCTGAGGTCGTTCCCGCGCCAATTGTCATGCCTTTAGAGTTATTGGCTGTCGCCACGATTTGCGCGCCTTTTTCGCCCGTCAGACCGCCAACTTGCATCTTGGTTCCATCCCAGAAATCCAGTTTGCCGCTTGCTTTAATTTCCAGTTCAGCGTAGTTGCTTGACCAGTTCTGGTTCTGCCAGCCGCCGTTGGTAAACGAGCCTTCCTTGATAATCATTTTAGCCTTGGAGGACAAGGCAAACTTAACCGGCTGAGTGTTAGCAGACTGACACCACAAGTCGCCGGTTCCGGATTTAATCCACGTTCCGTCTCCGGTAAACGTAACCGTCTTTCCACTGGAAATAGCAGTGTTGCCAGATCGACCCGTTGTGGTCATGTCGAATTCAACCGTTCCGCCTTGAGCAAGATTGATGGTTAAATCGGACGTATTGTGAGGCACAGCGTTGTCAAAAAGCAGCTTGGCGCCGTTTTCGACGTTGACCGTTCCGTTAACCGTGCCAGTCCCTGTGATTTGATACGTTCCCTGTTCAACCTTTGTCGTACCGGTAAACAGGTTGGACGCAGACTGAACGAGCGTTCCCGCTCCGGTCTTGGTAAACGTTCCAGCGCCGGCAAAGGAACCCGTGAATTGAGCATCGTTGGCAACGTTGAGCGTTACGTTGGAATCGGACTGGATTTTCCCAATTCGTTCCGTACCAGCCAGATTGACCGTCATCGTTCCAGAACCGGAATTGAGCAGCGTACCGCCGTCAATCGTAACGTGAGTCGTTGCCGAGGGCGTAAAGTTAATATCAGCTGAATCCGTCAGATTCAAAACGCCGCCGCCCAAGACGACGATTTTGTTGACGCTGTCCAAATCGGCGGAATTGGCAGACAGCATTGTCGAATTGGTATTGCCGCCGACGTAAATACCCAGCGGCGTGGTCGCAGCGTCCGTCAGAGCGTACGTTCCACCGTTGTTGAGCCAGGTTGTGCTCGTCGCCAGCGACCCCGCCATGTCGTTTTCAATATACGTATGAGCCGAGGAAAGCTGCCCGGTATAGTACGCCGTTTCGTTGTCAGATAACGCGCGATTGAAAACCATCTTGCCCGCGTCGCCTGTCAGAACGGTCGTTCCCGCAGCGCCGGAGGAGATGTTGATTCCGCTGACGCGGTCGTATGTATCTGTGGACTTCCACCAGTTTGTCATGCCGTTGTATCGGGAAGACGCAATGTTGATAATATCCAGATGAGACATCGCGTTGTTATAAACGGAAACGTTGTCTAAAGAACCGTTAAGGCGTTCGTCGTCCAGAATCGTTTTGCCGACGCAGAAGTTCTGGTTGGATTCCGCGCGGGCGTTTGTGGTTTTAGAACCAATCAACTGACCGTTGAGGTACAGATAATGCGTCTTTCCAACGCCGATAGAAACAACGTGATTTTCAACGCCGCCGCTGACGACGGGATAACCGTCGACTGCCAGGTCGTTTCCCCACCAGTAGCTGTTCAATCCTTTGTTGCTGTCGGTCGTTCGGAACGCGTTGCACTTTGTATTGGCGTTGGTTCCCCAGCTGATTATTCCGACTTTAGACGTTTTCGACGTTGTCAGAAATGCGGAAAGCGTGTAATCTGCCGTTCCCGTTGGCAGAGTGAATTTGGTAACGCCGCCGTTGGCGCCCGTCGCCTTGAGATAGCCGTTAGTCGCCGTCAGCTTGCCGTCGGTAATTGTTGCTTCGACTGCGGTCATCGGTTCGCCAGCGACCGTGTCTGTCGTACCATCGTCGAAGTTCCAGAACGCGAGGACGTCCGCTTTAGCCTGTGGAGCGCAACACGCCAACAACGCTGTCAGCAGCGCGGAAATTGAAAAACTGACAAAAGGAATTCGTTTAAACGTCATTACTCTTCCTTTCAAAAAGAAAGTAAAACTATAAGGATATATGCTCAGGCAGACGCCTGTAATTTTATATAGTACATAACTATATTTACACTATATAGATTATAATCTATAATTTTGTACAGTCAATAAAAAAGAAAAATTTTTAAGAAAATATTTGAGAATGCTCTTCTTAAAAGTTAAGATGGGTAAAATAGACCGCCTGCTGTTCTGAATTAATATGTAAATTTTGACAAAATTCACATATTTACAGTATTGGTTCGGAGCGTCGTGGTTGTTTAACAGCGTGGACGCTGAACTGGTAAAGCGCCGTTAAATAGAGACGGCGCTTATCGCATTTGGATTGCGCTTGACTATGCAAAGACCACGGTTTTATCGATTGCAACGCGGTTGTGCATGGCAGTCGGGGCGGCGTCTGCGGCGGGATAGCCCATCGGCAGAAGCGCAACCGGGACGATGTTGTCTGGCAGGGCGAATTCCGCTTTGACTTTTGCTGGATCAAAGTATGCTACCCACGTTGTTCCGAGTCCCTGTTCCACCGCCTCAAGCATGTAATGCGTACAGACGATTGTCGCGTCGATTTCGCCGATGTTCTTGCCGTCAAACGGACGCGTCCAGCTGGAAGCGGTGTCGGCGCAAACCAGCAGTACAACCGGGGCGTTGAAATGGCACGTCGTGCAGTTGCGAATCTTCGCCAGCCCTTCTTCGGACTGAATAACCCAGACGCGCTGCGGCTGTTTGTTGCAGCCGGTCGGGGCGAGGTTGCCGGCTTCTAAAACAGCGTTGAGAGCGGATTCTTCTACAGGTTTGTTTTGAAATGAACGAACGGAATAGCGATTCTTCGCTAAAGTCAAAAAGTCTTGCATGAATGAAACTCCTTTGAGGTTATAGTATTTTGAAGTACTTAGTGCTTAGTGCTTAGTGCTTAGTGCATAGGACGCAAGCGTTCCTCTCACTATGCACTACGCACTATGCACTATGCGCTAGCGCTACGGTTTAACCCCGGGGATTCCGCAGGCGCGGCCGAGCAGGTTTGCCAACGCAGTGTAATCGAGGTTGTAGTATTTTATGAGCGTCTGTTCCACGTCCGAGCCGTCTTTGACGTCGTCTATGAGGTTGACGAACGCGCCGGGATTTCGTTTTAGCAAAAGGTTTACGGTCATGGCTGCGGCGCCGTACTGCCAAGGGTCTAAATGATCCGTCGCCTGAAACATGCCTCCCAGCGAGCGCGTTTTCTGCATGGCGGCAACCGCCTGTTTCTGTTTAACGGGGCAGGTCGTCGCCTGCGGAACGAGGGTTCGGGCGGTCCAGTCGGAAACGCCCTCGTTCAACCACAACGGCAGCGGATAAGCCACGCGGCGCATGAACGAAAATCCGTGCGTCGTCTCGTGAACCAGACTGCTGTACATATTGAATTTGTCTTTGTTGAACTTACAGGTAATTGTTACTGTACCGTCAAGCATTTGGTGACACAGCCCTTTGGTTCCAGACGAAACTTTTTGATTGAAAAACCGCATTTCGAACTGATTGTAGTCCGATTCGTTCATAAAAACAACGACAACGCATTTCGCCTGCCAGATGTTCTTTCGGACGGATTTTCCCTTTGACGCATTTCTTTTTACAACGGCAGAGACGTCCTCTTTTTCCTGCTGCAAGTCAACAAAAGGAACGTTGAACTTGTCGCATAAAACGTCGTACATTCTATCCAAAAGAGTCTGAATTTCCCGATACATTTGCGGCGGGACGTCAGACGCGAAAAGGAAATACCGCGTTTCAGAGCAGCGCAGTTTGGGGAACGCCGATTGATATCGCTTGACAGTCGCTTTTTGTTCGTAAAGCCGCTGGCTCCATTCCTTTGACGTCATGGGCGTCCACGGAAGACGACCGGTAATATCTTTGACTTTGTTTGCAGCGGCAAGACGCTCCTGATAGGGGATTGTCATATCCTCAATCTGTCGGCGCAATTCGGTCAGGTCGGCGGCGTTTTGAGGGTTTTCAAATCCGCCGAATTGAGCGAACGCCGGACTGGCAAGCGCTGTCAAAAGCGCCGCCGCGATAAAAACAGCTATTTCAATTTGGAAAACAAATCGTTTCATATCTAAAATATACCAAATACAGAGCTGAATTGCAATCGGGGGCGAAAATAAAAAAACGGTTTGAGGAAATGAAGGAGCTGTTCCTCAAACCGTAAACGAATTCCGTTCGTTTATGTGCGATTACTCTGCTTTGGCTTTACGCCAAAAGAGAATCATTGATCGTCTTCCGGATCGTGGTGTTTAACCAGTTCCCAATACTTGTCCGGGTCGAAGTTGGGGCTGTTATCCAGGTCGTGGCAGTCGCCGCACATTTTTTCCTTTGCGTATTTCAAGTCAATGTGCATCTTCGCCCGCTGAGCGTTCTGGTTTTCAACGTTGCTGGAAGATTCCGCCGCGATGTGGGCTTCGCCCGGTCCGTGACAGGCTTCGCAGGAAACGTTTTTCAGATGATCGTCCTGACCGGGTTTCACGTATCCTTTTTGATACGGGAAATAGAGATGACGATGCCATCCAACAACGTGACAGCAGACGCATTCCGGGTCAAAATCGCGGGACGGTTTAGCGTCCTCAAGCGACTTGAACGCATGGGCGTGCTTGGACTTCTTCCAGACGTCGTACTGATATTCATGGCACGTCTGGCATTTTTTCGGTCCAACGTTGGCGCCGCGAGTTGCGTCGGTTTGCGGAACAGGACGAATTCCCAATCC
>CACXSS010000004.1 GCA_902770245.1 uncultured Planctomycetota bacterium
TTCCAGCCCCTGGCGTTAGCTTATCCATCCAGTTTCTAACATTAACCGTTAAAATTGAAAGCTGCTAATGTCCATGCTAATAGCTATCGGCTAACAGCTGGCAGCTCTCAGGCGCCGACTTGCCGGAAAAACCTTATTAAATAGCTTTGATTAATCCAAATATATACCACTTTGTTTATTTTTACATCGCTAATATACTGCAATTTATGAATCGAAGAACTTTTATCCTGACTGCGGGCACCTCGGCAGTAACCGCGATGACTGCTGGGCGTTGTCGTTTGTTTGCTCAGAATGCGTCTGTTTTAGCGGGAAGACGTCAATACAGGGCAGGCAGAATATCGTGTATTTTTCAACCTGACAGCGCCATCTTTTTGCGCGATGATAAACCGATTCTTGCATATAGAACAACATTTCGGAAAAACGATGGTCAAAAGCAGTCGAACAACCAGGCAAGTCAAGCGTTTCAGGTTCCGTTTCCGTGCTTTACGCGTCTGTCTTCTCCGACGTTATTATTGCCATTGTCTCCGATAAGAATGTCAGCGGCTGCGGCGTTTGTTTGCGATAACGTCAACGGAGTGAATTATACGGCAAAAAAAACGAAAAAAAACGCGGTTCCCTGTGGACAAATACGTTCAAATGGATTAAAATGGAAAGAGATGTCGGAAATTGGTTCGGCTGGAACATTGCCCCCGCCTTCGTCATGGGATCTTGGCGTTCAAGGCGTTTTTGAAGATGAATGTAAATGGGTCAATCCTGATGGCAGGGTTCAGATGATTGACACCCGCCAATTTCGCGTCGTTTTTTATAGCAAAAGCCGATACGGCATTTATACGACAATCGATTGGTATGCCGTAGACGACGTTATAATAACAGTCAATCGAAACTGCCTTTTTGGAGTTCAGACGTCTGCGCCCCTGTCTCCTGTCGGGGGCGGGATGATGATGAATTCCAACGGCGACTTCGGCGCAGAAGCAATTTACGGACGCCGCGCCAACTGGGCAACCTGCTGGGGACGGCTTCAGTCGGCGTTGCCAGAAACGGATCGCGTCGACAACGCTGATTTGCAGGAGGGCGTAGCGCTCATGTCGCACCCGTCCAACCCGTGGGGCGTAAGCCCATGGAACGCAACGTCATTTGGATATATGTCTCCAACGCATATTCCGTTTTTATCCAAGCCATGGTCGCTTCGCGCCGGAGAAGGCGTTCGATTGCGGTATTTGATACTTGCTTTTACTGGCGATCCCGACGATGGAGAAGTTGACGAATTATACCGAAGTTATATTTCGACGTAGTTGCACATATTACTCATTTTAACAACCGATATTCATGAAAGATTTCCTTTCCCGAATTCCCCTGTTTGACGAACGATTTGAACGCCAAATGCGTCTGTGCGCGAAAATAGCAGAGTCGGTTTACGCATCCTGCGCTCCATCGGCAGACAAAAGCGGCGACATCCTGTATCAGCCGCCCCATCGCAATCTTGCTGGCGGAACGGAAATTACCGGGTATCGAGACTACGCGCCCGGAGACGACCTTCATTCTGTTGACTGGGGATACTGCGCCCGTATGGACGAACTGCTGGTTCGAGAATACAAATCCTCCGCCCGGCAGTATTGTCATATATTGGTTGACAAGTCTGAAAGTATGCGTCTTGTTCCGCCTCGCGCTGCAGCTTCAAAACTGGATACAGCAACGCGTCTGGCGGCAATTCTTGCTTTTGTAGCAGTGAGAAGAAACAATCAGGTTAACGTCTATGCTTATGACGACCAGCTTCAGCCGGCAGAACATGCAATTGGCGCAGAGGGCGACATCGGTTTTGCTCTCAGATTCTTTCGCGATGCAACGGAAACGGAATCGAAGAAATCGACGTCCTTTTTGAACGCCGCTGAAAAGCTTGTTCAGCTCGACGCTCATAAGGGCGCCGTTTTGATTCTCACCGATATGTACGACGATTCGTTTCCGCAAGGGCTTTTACTGCTGCAGCAGGCGGGGTATTCTCCAAGGGTTTTACGGTTATATTCAGACTTTGAACGCGGCGTAGGGCTATACGGCGATATTACCGTCGTTGACGCAGAGACAGGTCGAAGCTGGAATCTGACAATTACCGAAGCCCAGCTGAAGTATTTTCAAAAGAAATTCAACGAGAATACAGAACGCATCAGAAAATGGAGCCTCCGCTATGGAGCGAAATTCCAAAACGTATACTGTGACCAGCCAGCAACACAAGCTTGTTTGGAAGCGTTGGGGTTAAGAAAATAGAATTAGCAATTAGCAATGAACAATTAGCAATGATTGAGGCTCTTTGCGAAATTGCTAATTGACAATTGCTAATTGCTAATTTTTAATACTCAGTTATTCGAACGAACACGAATCGACATAACTTGAATCGGACCTTTTGGGGGTTCTTTTAATTCTTCCTTTGACTGTCCGGCAACGGGTACGCGGATGTCAAACGATTCCGTGCAGTCTGGAGAGGTGTATTCAAACCAAAGCGACCCCATGTCGGATGAACGCGGCGCGTTGAAGCGTTGTTTTGCCGTGGCGTCTTTATATTTGATTTTTGAGTAAGCCATGCCGGCTGGACCGTCCCATTGAAATTGAACATAGTGAATTTCAACCGGATCAATCTGGATCCCCTGAATGTCTTTTGTTCTTTCGTTGGGGAGAACCATGTGGTATTCACACAAAACATGCGCGTCTTCCGGGATAATAAACGGCGTTCTTGCTTTCAGCTTTTCAACGTCAACTTCAAGCGTTTTTTGTACAGCAGCGGCAATGTTGCAGCGTTCCATCTGCATTTTGACGGCAAGACGAACAAATTCCATCCAGGAACTCTGAAGTTCAATCTGTCGCTGTTTAACTCTGTAAGCGTTAGTGTTGGTTTTGGATGAAATCGGCTTCTTTTGCTGAGCAGGCGGGAGAACGTTGCGCTTGACCTTCTTCAGTTCAAGAAGAATGCCAAAATCGGTAGGCATATATCCCATAAGCGGCATTTTGTCAATCTTAAGAGGACCGTCCTGATATGCGGTAGTGAAAAATTCATCCCAGTATTGTCTGTAGCCAACCAGCGGCAGCGCCATGAGAAAACGGGACGTAGCGTCCTGATCTCTGCTTTTAAATTCCATGGTTTTTTCCCATGCCTGTTTTTGACGGGTAATGAAGTCGTTTTGCCAAACGACATTTAGAATCAAGGTAGCGTATTCCGGCTGAAACGCCATCATTTTGAAGGAATCGTTTATCTGAGTGTCTACATACGGCTCGATTCGCCAGGACGTTCCTTTCTTTTGCGGCTTTTGAACCGCCTCCTGATCAGGGTTGGCGTCTTCTGACGGAGTCTCTTCTTCACCGTTGCTTTCAGCCGCTGGGCTGGGAACGGCGCTGGCAGTTCCATTTAACGGACGAGTTGACAAAGCATTGATAACGTCAATTTGAGTTGGTTTTCCAGACATTGCGACTTGGTTGGTAATTGAGGCGTATGCGCCTGTAGAGCAATTAAGGAAATATCGCTCAACTTTTTCTCTGTCATTGGGGTTGAGAAGATTGGGCGCCATGTAAATTTTATACATGCACTCAATATTGCCTACCAATGGCGAAATGAGGAATGGAGTAGCCAAAGTACGCAATTCGACATCTTCTGGATGAGCCAGAATGTATTCCGTAACGCGCCCCCGGAATTCCGGATCTGAATTCTTTTTCATCCAGTCGACAGCCATTGTTCGAACTTGAGTTGGGGTTAAGCGGCGTCTTGTTTTTTCTTCGTTAAGCGGAATAACTGGTTTAAGAAAAACCGATGGTTGAGTAATCATCTGGAAAATCAAATCCAGGTTGTTGCTGCGAGGATGTGTGAGAATCGTCTGAACAACGTTTTTCTCAATATCAGCGTCGTCGTCGATCGCCTGTCGTCTTTGAACGATGTCAACCATGAGTTTCCAGGCAGAGTCGTCGCCGTTTTGCCCTAAAATTTCGATAATAGCTGCAATTGTTCGCGCATTGAGAGTTGGAATACTTTTAATTTTATCTTCTTCCGCTTTAATTTTGGCTTTATATTCTCTCTCCAGACGATTAACTTCTCGCGGTTCCATGTCCTCTGTAATAACCGGTTTTGGAATATTCGGCATATCAGGAATGGGCAGCGGAGTGAGAATGTTGCGGAGAATTTCTACAGCGCTGGCGGCGGACGGCTCGTTTTCAAACGGCGCGCCAAGCAGAGCGCATGCTTCGTCGAGTCGATCGTTGCCTTCTTCTCGAGCGCGGAAGAAATCTTTACTGCCCCATTGCGTCAAGTCTTGAGGAAGCGGCGGCTTGGCGGGAGCGGCAGGAACTTCTACCTTGACCGGTTTGGGAGGTTCTTTCTTTTTGGGTTTGTCCTTCTTCTTGGTAGACGATTTTGGCTTGGGTTTTTCTTTGGGACCGCAGGACAAACCGCCAAAGCAAACGCCAAAGGCAAGCAAGAGGACGAGTAAGATTTTGATTGCGGGTTTCATGGTAATGTAGTTTTGTTATGAGTTATAAAATATGGATTTACAGGCAATGTTAGGAAAGCAAAAACCATTCAGAATAAACGCCTCGCGTAATAAACAAATGGTTTGCTAAATGGGACTTTTTCCTGAAGGTCAATTCTGACAAAGTAATTATATATCATAACCTATTATAACACAATTGTAGTATAAAATCTGGATTTGTACAGTAGAAAAACCTAAAAAATAATAAAGTCTAAAAAAACAGTCAATATAAAGTCCGATATTTTTGTTTTTTTTGCGTTATAACCCGTTGACTATTTCTAAATTTCGTCGTAAACTATTATAATAGGGGAATAGGTAATGGGGAATAGTAATTCGCCTGAGGCGATTTTTAAACTCCCCACTCCCTATTCCCTACTCCCTAATCCCTAACCCAACTATAATGTCGTTAACAGTAAGAATTATTCCGTGTCTTGACGTTAATTCAGGGCGCGTTGTCAAGGGAACGCATTTTGTCAATCTTCGCGATGCCGGAGATCCGGTTGAAGTTGCCAAACGATACGAACAGGACGGGGCGGATGAATTGATGTTTCTTGACATTACCGCCAGCAGCGATAATCGCAATATTATGGTGGACGTAGTTCGCCGAACGGCAGAAGAGTGCTTTATGCCTCTTTGCGTTGGCGGCGGGATTCGGACGCTGGACGACATCCGTCAGCTGCTCAATGCGGGTTGTGACAAGGTTTCGCTTAATTCCATTGCCTGTAAAAATCCGGATTTTGTTCGTCAGGCGGCGCAGCGATTTGGGTCGCAATGCATTGTTGTCAATATAGATCCCAAACGCGTTATTAAAGACGGCAAAGAGTTTTGGGAAGTGTATATCAACGGCGGACGAACTCCAACAGGGCTTCAGGCGGTTGAGTGGGCGCGGCAGGTCGAAAACCTCGGGGCCGGCGAAATCACGCTGACGTCAATGGACGCCGACGGAACGCATAACGGCTATGACCTGGAAATAACCCGAGCGGTTCGAGACGCTGTCCGAATCCCGCTTATTGCCAGCGGCGGCGCCGGCTGTCCTCAGCACATGGTTGACGCTGTTAAACAAGCTCGGGTCGACGCGGTGTTGGCGGCGGGAATGTTCCATTTTGGTCAGTACACAATCAAAGAAACAAAACAGTATTTACAGGAACATGGGATTCCTGTCAGAATTTAGGCAACAGGCAGTAGGCAATAGTGATTCGCCTTTGGCGAATTCAACAGCTCCTCACTCCTCACAACTAACTCCTTACTTAATTATTCATACTCATGTCAGCAGATTCCAGTAATATTCCCCCGTACGTTCGGAAAGAAGAATACGAAATTGACCGTTTGTTTCGCGCCTTGGTTAAATGCAAGGGCAGTGACTTGCACCTGAAAGTTGGGCGTCCGCCGATGCTTCGCGTTGCCGGCTCGCTTCAGGCTCTTAACCGAGGTCCGATTGACGAAGACGAAATGGACCGAATTCTGTACGAGTTCATGAACGAACGCAACCGCAAAATTCTCCAGGAAACCGGAGGGGCGGACTTCGCTCATATTGTCAAAGTTGACGAATTGGTCTGGCGTTTTCGTGTAAATATTCTTAACCAGATGGGGCGTTTGGGACTGGTTGCTCGAAAGGTCAACAACTCGATTCCGGTTTTTGAAAAGCTGTTTTTGCCTCAGGTTCTGGAAGAATTGTGCAAGTATTCTCAAGGCATGGTTCTTTTGGCGGGCATTACCGGTTCCGGAAAAAGTACGACCATTGCGTCCATGCTGGACTGGATTAACCATCGATATAAAAAGCATATTTTGACGCTGGAAGACCCGATCGAATTCACATTTACGGAAGACAAATGCCTGATTAACCAGCGAGAAATCGGTCAGGACGTCTGTGACTTTATGACGGGAATGAAGCACGCTGTTCGTGAAGACCCGGATATCATTCTCGTCGGTGAAATGCGAGACCGGGAAACGTTCGAAACCGCCATTCACGCTGCGGAAACAGGGCACCTTGTTTTCGGTACGATTCACGCCTCAACGGCTCCGTCAACAATCGGTCGTATTCTCGACTTGTTCCCGCAGAATATGCACCGCGCTCTGCGTTCTGCGCTGGCGTTCAACCTCAAGGGGATTGTCGCTCAAAAGCTGCTGCCGTCCATTAAAGAAGGCGTACAGCGCGTTCCGACCTGTGAAATCATGATGATCAACCCGACGATTCGAAAGTTGATTCTCGAAGGGGAAGATGAAAAGCTCGCGGACGCGATTCGCATCGGTTATGAAGAGGGCATGCAGGACTTTACCAAGAGCCTTAAAGACCTCATCGACGCAGAACTTATCGACCGGGAAACCGCCATGGAAGTTGCGCCCAACAAGGAAGCGCTCAAGATGGCGATCAAAGGCATCGAAGTTAAAGCCCCGGGTATTTTGTAATTATCAATTTGTAATTAGCAATGAGCAATTGACGCAGTCGCGTCTGAATGAATTTACACACTTCATTCCTAACTCCTAACCATGAAACGTTTTTTAATCCAATTGATTTTTGCGGTCGCTGTTGCGTTGTTTTTATCGTTTCAAACGTCAACGTCAACCGCTGGAATATTTGACGAGCTGAATAATAATGACGCTCATACGGAAGCTCCGGCAGAAGGCGAGCAGACGGCTGACAATGCGGACGCTCATGATGCAGTTGACGACCATGCCGCGGCTGAGGCTGAAACGCCTGCCGACGATCACGCCGCGACAGAACAGCCGGCGGCTGAAGAACCCGCCGCCAACGAAGAAACTCAGCCAACCGAAAATGGCGAGAATCCAGAAACGCCTGCGGCAGATTCGGAAAATCCCGGAGAGAATGCAGAAAATGCTGAGCCGAATCCAGACAATCCCGATTCTGAAGAAGCCTCTGACGCGCCTGCTCCAGAACCGGTTGATCCTGGCGCTCCTTCTCCGGTCAAACTGAAGAACGGCGGGTATTTCAGCATTGCTAAAATTCTGGCATTGCTGTTCATTTATCTGCTTTGGGTAAAGTCGACGGACTGGCTCAGCGCGGATGCTGTTCATTTCAAAAAGGATTGGAAAAAGTGGAATGCGATTGCTGTTGGCGCTTTTGTTGCCTCGTTTGCCATTGCGCTTCTTCTGCCGTGGTTTTGGGCGGGAATAACGCTTGTCATTCTGGCGTATCTCGTGCCGTTTATTCTGTACGTTCGTTATCGAAATGAAGATATGAACCCGGCGGAGATGGTCTTTACTCGAGATCATCTGCGGCATTTCTTTGCTGAAAAGATAAGCAAGATCGGCGTCAAAGTTGACCCGAAAGCAAAAGACAAGTTTACAACCGGCTGTGCTGCAAATTTAACGTCTTATACCAAAATTGAACGTCAGCGCGAAATGCGTCGAATTCAGGCTCACGCTCATGAAGGGTTTATGGACGCCAGAAAAATGATTGCAGAATTGATGACAAATCAACCGGAAGCGACTATGCTGGATTTTGCCGCTAACGGCGTGAACGTTCGCCATCTTCTTGACGGCGTCTGGCATCCGGGCGAACCGCTGGAACGTGAAACGTCCGATCCGGCTCTGGAAGCTCTGAAAATCCTTTGTGGAATGAATCCTCAAGACCGACGTTCAAAGCAGTCCGGCGAGTGCGAAGTCGAGTATACGTATCAGTACGATTTTCCGGACGAACGACTGGCGATTCGTCAAATGCAGGAACGATACGACAAGCTCATGGAAGAAGACAACGATGAGAACTATGTTGAACGCCGTAAGCTTAAGGAAGACCTCCGAAGAGCAAAAGAAGATTTGCCTCAGCCGGAACAGAGAACCAGAAAGGCAATTATTACCGTTACCTCTCAGGGAACGCAAACCGGCGAACGCGTCATGTTGCAGTATTCCGCACCCAAAATGAATTTCCATGTTTTGGAAGACACCGGCATGCGAGACAAATTGGCGGAAAAGGTTCAGCCAATGTTTGATTTGCCAAAGGGAATTATGATTTTCTCTGCCCCTGTCGGCAACGGCATGAAAACAACGCTTAACGTTGCTTTGAATAAAACCGACCGGTTCCAGAGAGAATACGCTCAGTTGGACAAGGAATCCAATCCCCATGAAGTTGTTGAAAACATCCCCGTTACAACGTATTCGGATGCAGATTCTATTAAAGACGTTATGAAGCGTTTCTTCCTTAAAGAACCTGCCGTGTCGGTAATTCAGGACATGGACGGTTCCATTCTGAATGAATGTTTTAAGGAAATGGCAATGGACGACCGTCTGATTGTTACAACCATTCGCGCCAAAGACGCCTCGGAAGCGTTACTGAGAATGCTTGTCATGAAAGACGCGGAAGGCAATCCTGTATCAAGAGAAAAGGTGGCAGACAACGTCAAGGTTGTAGTTTGCCAGCGTCTGGTTCGAAAATTGTGCAACCACTGCAAACAGCCCGTCAAGGCGCCTCCGGCTCTGGCTCAGGCGTTGGGATTCCCCGCTGGTCGAGAGGTCATTCTTTACCAGCCGCCGGCAAAACCCGCCGAGGGCGAAGAAGTCTGCTCGGAATGTCACGGCATCGGTTACAAAGGACGAACGGCTATTACGGAAGTTCTCTTTGTTGGACCGACCGTCCAGGAAGTTTTGAAGAAAGCTCCTAAATTGGAACTGCTTCAAAAGGCGGCTGTTAAAGACGGCAACCGCTCTTTGAGAGAAGAGGGCATCGTTTTGGTCGCTAAAGGAATTACGTCCATTCAGGAATTGAAGCGAATTCTGGACGCCCAGTGAGTTTTTTTCAAACAGATTCTTTACCGACCAAGGCGAACTTTCTCCCGATTACGGAGCAGGAGCTTAAATGGAATCTGTACGTAACCGGAGCAGGGTTTGACGACATGCGGCCAGGACGCTCTTTTGTCAACGAAGGGCGTCCTGAACTATATCGGTTGGAACAGTATAAAAATCGAATTCTTCCGGAATACGTTTTTATTTATATCGTCGATGGCGCGGGAGAATACATTTCCGACTTGGGCGGCTCTCTTACGGTCAAAAAAGGCGACGTTTTTATTCTCTTTCCGGGGTCGGAACATCAGCTAATTCCCGACAAAGAAGTTGGCTGGAAAGACGTCTGGATAACGGCTAACGGTCCGTATATTCATTCGTTAACCCAAAACGGCATTCTCGATCCTCGTCAGCCGATAGTCAGCTCGCCGTCGACAGCAGAAAAAATAGCGGGGCGGATTGAGCGTCTGTGTTCTCAGATTTTGGATTCTCCTCAAGTCAACTCTCCGTTTTATGCTGCGGATTTGTTGGGATTGCTTATAGAAATCGGAGGCTGTCAAACGTCGTCGAATCCTCCTGACGTTTTGCCTCGTCTACAATTGTCTTCACAGCCGCCGGATTCGACGCAAATCGTCCAAAACGCTTGTAAAGAAATCTGGAATTGGGGACATCAGGAAATCGACATCAAGCTTTTGGCGAAGAAACTCAACGTCAATCGACGAACGCTGGAACGCTATTTTAACAAAGAACTTAACAGAACCATTCGCGAAGAAATACATCGCTGCAGAATTTATCGGGCAATAACGCTCCTTCAGCAAACAAACGTAAAAATCGAACAGATTGCCCTTATGGCGGGGTTTCCCAGCTACGTTCACATGATACGCGTTTTCAAGCGAATGTTAGGCAAAACGCCCGGCGAGTTCAGAAGCTAGACATTGGGGGCGCTTTGTGTAATTCCACGTTCCGAATTCCGCATTCCGAATTATTTCCGCCCCCCCTATTGACAATTATTTAAAAATGAATAAAATAGACGCAATGATTTGAACAACCCTCCGTTGTTTAATAATCGGTTGGTCGGGTAGCTCAGATGGTAGAGCAACGGACTGAAAATCCGTGTGTCACCAGTTCGATCCTGGTTCTGACCATAAAAAAGCGTTTTGCAAACCCTTGCAAAACGCTTTTTTCTTTTATTCTTAATCGAATTTTAATCGAAATTCTCAGACTTTTTCAAATACAATCGCTGAGGCGCCTCCGTTGCGGTCAAAGGTGAGCGTTAAGGCGAACGGTTTGTCGGACGCCATTGGAACCCCATGCACGACCGGAATCGGGCAGGCGGGGTCTGGTTGAGAGTAGTTTCTGGCGGGCGGAAGGACGCCGTTTTTCAGGGCGAGAACGGTTGCAACCATCTCAACGGCGGCGGAACCGCTGCCGGCGTATCCGATTCCGCCTTTAAGAGCGACAACCGGGACGTTGGGCAGGATTTCGGCAATTGCTTGCGCTTCGAGCGCGTCTTCATTTATCGTACCCCAGCCGTTGGCGTTGACGTGAGAAACCTCTTCCGGTTTGATGCCAGCGTTCTGCATAACCAGTTTGAGGCAGTTTTTAATCGCCTTTCCAGAGATTTTGTATTTGTGAGTTCCTTCTGTGCAGTTTGCCCAGGCGCGAACCTTTGCCAGCGGTTCGACGCCTCGCTTTTTGGCGCTGGATTCCGATTCGAGAATCAGACAGCCAGCCGCTTCTGCTGCAGCCAAACCGTCTCGAGCGGCGTCAAAGGGTCGACAGGCGCCTTCAGGATCGGCAGCGTTGGATGTTCGGCCAATCCAGGCGTAACGCATCCAGTTGAAGTCGTCAATATAATTACCAACGCCGCCAACAACCATGGCGTCAGCCGCATCGCGCTGAATGACGTGAATTGCCTCAATCGCAGCTGCCAAAGCTCCAGTGTCGCCCAAAACCAACGTGTTGCTGGGACCTTGTAAGTCGTTGGCGATTCCTAAATGACAGGCAGACATATTCGGCAGATACTTTAGCATCCAGAGCGGGAAGAGGTTGTCCATAAAGGACGTTCCCCAATATTTTTTCAGACTGGCGGCTTTTGACTCAACGTCTCCGTTACCTTCTACTGCCATGCCTTTTAAACATGCGTCGGCAATGTCGCTGATAGAAGACATAATAAACGCCGTCCCGAGATCAATTCCAACCCGTTCCGGACCGAGCTGTTCTGACAATTTTTTATCGGAGTCTCCTTGAGCCTGTTTGAGAGCTAACGCCCCAGCCGCCAAGCCGAGCTGAACGTCCCGACTCATAATTTTAATGTTTTTTCGAGGCTGAACAAACTCTTTTGCAGAAAAATCGGCAATGTATCCGGCAACTGGCGCAGGCGCAGAATAAGAAGTTCCTTCTGGCTTTTGAGCGTTCTGATCGGCAGCGAAACCTACCTTTTCATAGGTATGAATGCCGGAACGTCCTTCGAGCAAATTTGCCCAAAAAACTTCTGAACCGATGCCAAGACTGCAAACAGGAGCGGCTCCTGTTACGACGATAGATTCGTAATTGTTCATGAATGGTAGTTATTTGAAATAGGGAGTAGGGAATAGGGAGTAGTTGTTGGCTCCACTCTCGTAACTCGCCACTCGCAACTCGTAACTTAAAACTAAATCTCGTAAATTCTATAGGTTTTTGTTCTCAACGCTCCGCCTTTTTCCAGCGACCCGCGAGACAAATGATTGGATTCCAAAACCCAGGAAAATTCCGCTTCGTGAACTCCCCATTTCAAAGCCAAGGGAACAAGACCGTTGAGCAGAACCAGACCCAAACCGGAAAGCTGATATTCCGGCTCTACGTTTGTACTGATAACGCGAATTGCTTTGATGGCAGATTTATTTCTCAACAAATGGAACCAGCCGAAGGGGAACAGGCGACCGTGAATCTTTTTGATTCTGGGATTGTAATCTGGCAAACAAAGGTTAACGCCGACGACTTTACCGTCAATTTCCGCCGCCAATGCCAGTTCTGGAACGAGAAGGTGTTTAAGCGCGGCAGCTTCTTCAGCAACCTCTTCGTCTGACAACGGGACAAATCCCCAAGTATTGGTAAGGGAACTGTTGTACAATCTCAAAAAGGTGTGGACGTCTTCGAGAAAATGCTGTCTATCCATCGGTCTGATGGTAACGTTAAGCCGTTCCTGAATGGCGTCCGAAATGCCCAGGTATTTGGCGCGAACGTCCTGCAGCATGCTGAAGTCTCCCCAAAAAGCGTACAGATCCTGAACCTTCTCGAATTTATATTTTGTAAAAAGCTTTTCGTAGTAGGGGAGATTGTAGGTCATCATAAACATAGGGCTGGAATTAAAGCCGTCAATGAGAAGACCTAGTTCGTAGTTGAGAGACGGATTGCATGGACCTCTCATTTTGAACAGACCATTGCTTTTGAGCCAGTCGCGAGCGGTGTCGAAAAGGGCTTTGGAAACGTCCAGGTCGTTAATGCATTCGAAAAAGCCGAAAAAACCAACGCCGTCATTATATCGCTTCAAGTGACCATTATTAATGATGGCGGCAATGCGTCCAACTGGCTCGCCGTTTTTATAGGCGATAAACGGCTGAACGGTGTTATGCAGACCAAAAGCGGACTTTTTGAATCCAAGAAGACCGTCAACGCTAACCCGCAGCGGGGGAATCCAATAGGAGTTTCGCGAATAAATCTTTTCCGCAAGTACAAAAAAATCTTTTTTTTGCTTTGACGTAGTTACAGGTTGTACGGAAATGTTTGACATAATCAACGTTTTTGGGTTGACGTTAAATATCGGCAACCATATAAAAGGAGCATGAAATCCCAGTAAATTTACTGAGAATTGCAAAACGTATTTATTGGGTGTTGGGTAAGCGCCTCTTGTGTTTAGGTTTTAATGGCATAACGCCATCTACGCTTTGAAGCGTTTCTATATTCATATATCGGATTATAAAGTTAATTTTCTGAGTTTAAATATATCGGATTTCACGAAATTTTTCCAGATTGTCTACCCTGTTTTATTGGAATATTTTAAACAAATAAAAAAATTTTTAAAAAATAGGGGTCTGCCCCCTTGAAAAGATTTTAAGATTGGTTAAAATACAACCATGTTTTGAAGGAAATCTAAACGTTTTTTTCAAAAGAAAACCTTGCGGGTGTAGCTCAGTTGGTAGAGCACAACGTTGCCAACGTTGTTGTCGTGGGTTCAAGCCTCATCACCCGCTCTTTTAGAACGGCAAACTTTGATGTTTGCCGTTCTTTTTTTATGTAATTATTGAGTTTGTAATCTTTCCCCCCTTGTTTTTCACACCGAAATATATTATATTAGAGGTGTGAACAGTTTTGTTGCGAGTTACGACAGACGCAAAGACCAAAATTATTGGCATTTTAATATGGATAATTGATAACGGGAAACGATAGAATCATTATCCATTTTTCCTGTATGAGAGCTTTTTTCCGACTGGTTCGATTTCCTGCCGTTTTTACCGTCCTTGCCGATTGCGCGATGGGGTTCCTGTTTACGTGCAGAAATCCAGGCGAAAAGGAGTGGGTTGTTTTTGCGCTGATTTGTGCCGCGTCGGTCTGCCTGTACTGGTTTGGCATGGCGTTTAACGACATCGTAGACGCCGAGCGGGATTCGCTTCATCCGGTTCGTTGTATGCGTCCAATTCCCTCTGGGCAGATAAGCGCTGCGGGGGCAAATAGAATAGCGTATATCCTGCTGCTGACAGGCATAATCCTCGGGAGCGTTTTGACTTGGCGCTTTTCAGCTAAATTGACAGCCGCGGCGCTGGCGGGTTTGATAAGTTCAATAATCCTGTACGATTACGCGTTTAAGTCGCGCTGGTTTGCGCCGCTGATTATGGGGCTTTGTCGAGCGTTCAACATTCTGTTCGCCATGAGCGTTTTTTACAATCCGGAAACGGTTAGCGGAACTGCGCTTGTATTGGTTTTGACAGCCTACTGCGTGTATATTGCCGGCGTAACGTGGTTTTCCCGGTATGAAAATGCCGATGAAGATAACGGCTGGCTGCCAGACGAGGAGGAATCGGAGTCTGGAGAACGAACGGCTCCTCAAGCTCCGTGGACGCCTGTTGCGTGGCTATCCGCGCTGGTAATAGGATTGGGCGTACTGGCTCTAATGCCGCTGGCGGACGTGATTCCAGCTGAAAATCAGTATCCGATTTTTGCTCAAGATCCAATTCGATGGCGAATGTTAATCGGCGTTTTGAGCTTGATGATTGCTTTCCGCGCCTTGCAAACGCTGCTGTTGAATAACCCTCGGGCAATCGGTCCGATTGTCGGCTATTGCCTGATGACTTTAATCGTTTTGGACGCCGTTGTCGTTTGCCTGGTTCAAAATCCGACGGCGTCAATTTGTATTGTCGGTTTGTTGATTCCGGCAATTGTATTAAATCGAATAACTTATATTACGTGAGGAAAAAGGAAGCAGATATCTGCGTCCTGTTCCCTCCCTATTCCCTAATAAACCGTGCTTCGTTGGAGACTCCTGCTGGGAACCGTTATTATCGGTCTGGTATGTTTACTGGGCTGGTTTGACTGGTATTTCGAAAAACGGTTTGGCATCGTTGGTATTGGTCTGCTTCCCTTGCTGATCGGATTGCTTATTCCATCGTGCGCTGAACTGATAACGCTTTCTCGTTTGGCGGGAGCGCGCCCTCAGAGGCTTCTGGTTTATCTGTGTACGTTGCTTGTTGTAATCATGAGCTGGCTGGCGCCGATAGCGTCCGGCTGGGCGGAACGAGCGTTAACTCAGGTCAGTCGTCCGCGAATGGAATTTTTAATGCACGCTACCTGCGGGTCGTGGGCGTTTGCCGCGCTGGGGATATCGTTAATATTGGTGTTCATGACAGAAATCTACCGATTCAAGCGTCCCGGCGTTTCGCTGATTCATGTTGCCGCGACGATGTTTACGATCGTCTATTTGGGGCTGCTGTCGGTTTTTTTGATTCAAATCCGTCTTGTCGGCGGCATTGGTTATTTGGTAACGTTTTTACTGACGGTTAAAATGGGCGACACCGGCGCGTATACGATTGGTCGTTTGTTTGGTCGAACGAAAATGGCGCCTGCGCTCAGTCCCGGCAAAACAATCGAGGGCGCAGTTGGAGCGCTGTTTTTCTCCTGCTTTACGTCCTGGCTGATGTTCTGTCAGATTCTGCCGAACTGGTCAACTACATTCCGATCTCATGGGGTTCAGGGTCTTACGACGGGAATTCCGTTTGATTGGCTGATTTTTGGAATATTGATAGGATTTATCGGTATGATGGGCGACCTGGCGGAATCCATGCTCAAGCGCGACGCTCAGCGAAAAGACTCCAGCGTCTGGATGCCGGGATTTGGCGGCATTTTGGATATTTTGGACTCCATCCTCCTTGCCGCTCCGGTTGCGTATGCTCTGTGGGCGTTTGGAATTGTCGTACCGTAAAATTGGAAGCTAAAAGCTCTACTTACAACTAGAAAAATGAACGAACTTGAACAATATTGTTTATCGGTAGCTCAGGCGGCGCGGGAAGCGTCCCGAAAGATGGCTCTGGTTTCCGGAGCGCAAAAAACTCAATGGCTTAAAGCGTCCGCCGCCCGACTCAGAGCGGAAACGGAAACGCTCCTGACGGCGAACAAACTCGACTTGGACGCGGCGCCCGGTTACGGGCTGACGTCTGCGATGATCGACCGTTTGACGCTTACCCCGCAGCGCATCGAAGGGATTGCTGTCGCGCTGGAAGAAGTTGCGGCTTTGCCCAACCCGGTTGGCGGAATCATTCATTCCACGATTCGCCCCAACGGGATTGAAGTTCAGAAAGTCCGCGTTCCGCTGGGCGTTATCTTTTTTATTTACGAGTCCCGTCCAAACGTAACAGCCGACGCTGCCGCTTTGTGCGTCAAGTCTGGCAACGCCGTTATTTTGCGCGGTGGGAAAGAGGCGATTCATTCCTCACAGGCGATTGTCAACCTGCTTTGCGAAGAGGCGATTAAAGCCGGCTTGCCGGAAAACGCGATTCAGTTTGTCAACACGATTGACCGCGACGCTGTCGGGTATTTCCTCAAGCTCAATCAATATATCGACGTCTGCATTCCTCGCGGGGGCGAAAGCCTGATTCGACGCGTTACCGCCGACGCAACCATGCCGGTTATCAAGCACTTCAACGGGAACTGTCACGTTTATATTGACAAGTCGGCTCCGGAAGACATGGCTGTCAAGATCCTGCTCAACGCCAAAACGCAGCGCATGGGCGTTTGCAACGCGGCGGAATCGCTGGTCGTTCATCGCGGCTGCGCCGAACGCCTTCTGCCGGTTCTGGCAAAAGCTCTGCAAGACAAAGGCGTAGAAATCCACGGCGACGAAACGACCGCCAAGCTTTGTCAAAACATCGTTCCCGCTACGGAAGAAGATTACAAAACCGAATACCTCGGACCGAAAATCTCCTGTATCGTTGTCGACAGCATTGAAGACGCGATTGAACACATCAACAAGTACAGTTCCGGTCATACCGAGGCGATTGTAACGCAAGACCTCAACGCCGCGCGTCTGTTTACTCAGGCGATTGATTCCTCCGCCGTCATGGTCAACGCGTCGACCCGATTTAACGACGGCGGCGAGTTCGGCTTGGGCGCCGAAATCGGCATCAGCACCGACAAACTTCACGCTCGCGGTCCCTGCGGTCCGGAAGAACTGACGACTTATAAGTACGTTGTTTATGGAGATGGACAGGTGAGAGAGTAGAAATGGAAGGCGGTAATGAAGTGAGCGTTAGCGAACGGAATTACGCTTCCTGGAACCGCGTAGCGGTTCAATATTAGGAGGAGCAACGCCCCCAGCGGCGCCTCTTAACTCGCAACTTAAAAAATGGACAAGCCAGAGAATAATCCTGCTGAATCAATGAACGTTCGCGCGCCGTACGACGTTATTCGTCCGCACGAGTTGACGGACTACGCCCTGATGGAGCTTAAAACGCTTTTGGAAAAAACCGCTTTTGAGCTGGTGCGGGATTGGAGTATTCGGCTGCGGGACAGAGTCGTTGTATCCGTTGACCGCGTCGCGTCTCGACACTGGAAAGACGTTCGCGTGTGGATAGCGCCAAATCATCCGCAGATTCGTCAAACCTGGTTCTCTCTTTCGTTTGAATCTGATACGCTGGGGGCGCAGGACGCGATTGTCTTTCCTGCTGCTATGCTGTCGAACATGTTTGACCGTTTAACCGGCGGTCAGGCGGAACCGACCGTTGACGGAGCGCTTTCCACGCCGCTGACAGCTCTGGAACTGCGGCTGCTGAAGCGCATTGCCGAGTCGTTTTCGGCTCAATGGCAAAAATCATGGGAGAAGTTTCTGCCGTTAAACATCAAGTCTGTTACATCCTTTAAGCCGTTTAATTTGGAGGACGACGACCCCTGTGCGATTTGTGAATTCGTTGTCAAGTGGTCTCAAACAAGTCTGTCGTTTTATCTGATTCTGCCGTATTATGCGGTTGATGATTTGGGGCGCCGGCTGGACAGAAGCCGTCTGGACTGGCTCAACGACTTTTCCGACCCATCGCCGACGGTTCCCGCCGGCGTGCGTAAATCGAAAATCCGCCTGAGCGTTTTAATGGCGCGCTCGTCCATCACGGTTGAAGACTTGCTCCAGCTTTCCCCCGGCGACATCATCGCCACAGACCAGAGCGCCGATTCGCCGATTGAAGTCTATATTCAAGACAAACTCAAGTTCCTCGCCGCCCCCGGTCAGCTCCACGGTCAAAAGGCGATAGAAATTCTGTCCTCGCCAGAGGATTAAAAAGAGACGGCACAAAGTGTGACATTTCGGAGTGCGAGAGTGAAGCGTATGCGAAACTCTCGCTTTTTTTGTAAATAGAATCGCTCTAACCGTCAAGCGCAGCTTGATACAGAAAAATTAATCCTCTTCTTGACGGCAAGCCGTCAAGTACGAAAGCGGGAGCTTTGCTCCCGCACTCCGAAACGAAGCGCCCGTCTTACCCGTTTGCATGAGTTCAAAGTCTTTTATTAATCCTGGCTATTTCGAATTAGGTCGTTAAGAATGGCTATTGCGTCCTGACTGCCTAAATCAGCGGCACGATACAAAAACTCTATGCCTTTTTGACGATCTTCCTGAGATGGTTCATGATCGTCTGTGGGCAACAGCAGATCCGATGCCCGAAATATCATTGCAAAAGCGCTGTTTAATTCGATTCCCCGGTCAATCCAGAATTGCGTTTTTTCAGAGTCAATTCCAAATTCTACCCATGTTATAAGAATCAGTTGGTTACAGGCGTAAATATTCCCTTTGTCAGCGGCTTGCTTTAACCAATCCATTGCTTCTTCCAGGAGTTCTTTTTTTCTGTTTTGATCAGTTTCTTTAACCGAGTAGTCATAAGCCAAAGCGCCTAAAAACATCATTGCCATCGTTTGACCGGATTTCGCCGCTTTGCGAATCAGTTCAATTCCGTCCTGTTTATCCTGAGGGTTGGCGCTCATATACAATGTTTTGCCTGCGCCAGCCATGTCATACGCATCGCCGGATTGAGCCGCTTTGCGAAAGAGGGGAATTGAAAAAATGGAACAACAGGTATCTTTATCCAGATTATGATCCAGGTAATTCTGGTATGTATTCATGGTAGTCCCAGAGTAAAAACTGGAACTCATAATGTCTGCAAGCGCAATTGCTGCATGAGGCGCGCCTTCTCTTTCCAGCCGCCGGAGATAGTATTTATTCCGAAAGAGACTAATCGTCTCATTTTCATCGTAATTACACTCTCCGGCAGAGAGGGGGACGACTCCCGACTTGATTTTTTCAATTTTCAAAGCATTGGCGCACGACATCGCATAATAGCGTTTGGATTTCTCAACGTCGCGATCGACGCCAGTTCCTGTTTCGTAAAGCGCCGTCAGGATCGAATATTCTTTATTGTCCTCCAATATTTTTACGCCTTTTTCAACGTCCTGTTTGACTCCTTTGCCTAAAATGTAACATAAACCAAGATATCTGTTGGCTGAGCATACGTCCATTTCAACCGCTTTTTGAAGATACGGAAACGCCTGTTCAAAATTTTCCGTTCCATCGGGGTTGTAACAAGTGAATTGGAAACGCTGCAAAAACGCGGCGGGGATGCTGCGGTTCAACGCCTCTTTATTAATTTCAAGCGCTTTTTCATCTTCATCGGACTGCCAATAATTTTCAGCAAGGATGTCGAACGCAACTTCGCTTCCGCACTCTTTCGCTTTGAGCCAATGCTCGCGGACTTTTGCCTTGTCCTGGGAAGCGCCGGAGCTTTCCATTTGATAGTGCCACGCGACAGCGGCTGCCAAATCGCCGATATTTACGTAATAATCAAGGTTAAGTAATAAATCGTTCATCTCTTCTGGATTATACGCTGTAACGAAGATTCCTTTCCATTGACGCTTGAAAGACTTCGCAACGATTGGCGTATGCGTGGTTCCATGCCCCCATTTTGAATAATTGTTGGAACACAAATAATCGTATGCGTCTTTGTTCTTTTTTTCGGAACTGATTTTCTGTTTTTTCTTCTCTGTCAGACACTCTTCAATGTATTTTTCTGATGTCGCTAAAACGTTCTTTTTCAATTCAAGCGTTTCGGGCGATTTTTCCGGGCTTGTGAGAACGCACTGCGCGTATAAATAGTATGCCTGCGGGAGTCCATATTCAATGGCGTTTTTTATATACTCCGAATTTCTGATTTTATCCAATTCGGTATTTTCTTTCGTAAAAAGAACGGCATAGAATTGTGCAAGAGGATCTCCACCGCGGGCGGCGAGGTCCAGGTAAATATCAAATAATCGAATATTTTTTTGAGTCCCAATTCCTTTGAGATGCAAATACGCCAACGCCAGGAGCGCGGCGGAATTGCCTCTTTTTGACAATTGCTCTATAGTCAGATACAGTTTTAGTCTTTGTGACTCGGAATCGATTATATCCTCACGATACATCGAAATCGCTGCATATATAAATGTTCCGTTACTGCCTATTGATAAATCCATGAGCATATCCAACAGGCTGGAATATCGTTTTTGAGCGATTCTTTTATCGTTATCAGAGTTTTGATTGCAATGATAAAAATAAGACGTCATCAGCAAAATAACTTTATTAATATTTGCATCTTTCGTCAAAATTAACGATAAATTGAAATTGTCCAGCAAGTCGTCAACCTGTTTCATTACATCTTGATTGCCCATGCCCAGCAAAAACGCCAAAGATGTAATCAATGTAGAATAGTCTTCTTTCTGTTGACTTAATCGCGTTACTAATTGACGCAGCAGTTCTAACGATTTCTGCTCATTTTTTTCAAAACCGATTCCAAAGTAATATGCTATTGCCAGCTTTTGGATAGCTGTTGCGTTCCCGGAATCGGCGACAGACTGCAATAGCGCTTTGCCCTTTTCGACGTCCTTTTCCGTTCCCAGCCCTTCCATATACCCAAACGCCAGGTAAATTTTAGCGTCTTCAAATCCTGCATCCGCCGACTTTTTAAAACATTCAAACGCGGTCTTGTCGTCGTTTTTATCGACTGCCTTGTTCCCCAACTTATACCAGGCTTCTGCCGACCCCGCTTCCGCCGCGACCTTGAGCCATTTTTCCTCTGCGGCAGGAATGTTGTTGTTTTCCGCATCTTTCGCCAATTTCATCGCCGCTTCAACGCTGCCGGATTCGGCTTCTTTAAACAGTTCTGTGATATCCTCGTCAGACAGCCTGTCTTTCGCCTCGTATTCAGACCTGGGAGAGGGCGTAAACGTCGGAACGGGCGGCGGTTCGTCCAAATCCGCGTTGGTAACGACGTCTGCGAGTCCGACTTCAACAAGGGCAGCCAGAGACGTTAAAACGAGTATAAATAAATAGAAAGCTGTAATCGTAAATTGGCGCGTTGACATTGTCGTTTTCCTTGTTTAGTCATTTTCAAGATATTGCTTGACGATATTAAATCGTTGCGTTACCATATTAAACCAGAACCGGTTATTTTTGTCAAGAGAAATAGCAAGGAATGGGACGGGCGTCTGGTTAGAAATGAGAGGGGTCTTCGGCGGCTGACACAGCCGCGATCCAGCGGGTCGGGGACGGAATGGCGTTGTTTGCCGATGTTTATTGTTTTGTTTTTCTTTTCCGTGGGTTTCACCCACGGCTAGAAATATTGAACCGCCTACGCGGTTCTAAATGACCGCTTTGCGTCGGTATATAATTACTTTGCGAACTTCGCGGACTTTGCGTGAGCTTTTCTTCGGCGGCTGAGACAGCCGCGATCCAGCGGGGCGGGGGGGTTGTTCTGCGAAAGAGATTTTTGGAGGCTTCCGCCGCTGGCGGCTGCTTATAGTTTAAACTAACAAAGCGAGAGTCCCGCGGGTGCGGAACTCTCGCCTGTGAAAAACATCGCTTTGTTTAACCCCACGCGGGATTATGCTTGCATTCTATGCTCATGCGGCGCGGCGCCAATCAATGTCGTCGTTCCAGATGGAGTCCATAATATCGGCAACGTTCTTGGTTTCCGCTTCCGCCGTCTGTTCTTCTTTGCTGTCCTCTTTCTTGGCAACGTCCTTCTTCAGGATAACGCCGCTGGTCATGCGGTTGTTTTCGTTCATGTACGGATACAAGTCCAAAGTTCTTTCCGCCTGATCCCACTGGTAGTTGTACTCGAAATCGTCCATTTGCAGGGACTCTTCTTCTCCGAACATCTGTTCGATAGTCGCCGCCGGGGTTGGCAGAGCCGCCGGCTGAGCGGACGGCGTATCGCCGCAGGTGCAGACGATAATCGAGTAGTCCACTCTCCAGTCGCCCGATTGAGACTTGCCGTTGTTGGTGTCGCGAGTCAGCATTTCGAGGTCGTGATCGCAGTTCTTGCCGTCAACGTTGAAGTCGACGAAGTCCGGATCGGCTTCGGTGTATGCGGCGTAGGCGGATTCGTCGAAGTTGTCGATAACGCCGTCGTCGTTGAGGTCGAAAATAACCGGGACGATGTCGGTAATCCAAACGTCGTTGAACTTGACCAGTTTCGGAGCGTCAACGCCGTCTTTGTAGGATACAACCAGATTACCGTCAACGTTGGTCAGAACCAGATCGTCTTCGACGCCGTCGAGGGTAATGCCGTTTCCTTCGTTGTTGCCGTCAGCCTGAGATTTCGGCGTGAGCTTGATCTGAGCCAACAGGGCGTCATCGTCAGCGTTGTAGTTGTATTCCATGTCAACGGTGATTGTAACAATCGTTCCGTCGTCGGAAATGTCAACCGTGGTTCCTGGCAGGTCGAGAACGCCGCCAATTTCGTAGTTTTCATTGATTTCGATGGTCGTAACCAGTTCGCGTCCTTCAACCAGACCGACAACGTCGCTTGTCCAGAGTTCCAGGAACGCCGGCGTCCATTCGTCAATCTGCGGAACGCTTGCCGGTTTTTCCGTGTCAGTCGCGTTGGATTTATTGACAACGACAACCGCGTCGAGATCAATCTGAACCAGTCTGCAGGTCAGGCGGGTCGGGTTGGAATCGGTGTAATGATCGCCGTCGCCCAGAGCTGTAATCTGGATTTCGTAGGTGGAGGAATCCACAACGTTTTCGATTGTGAAGCTCAGTTCGTCGTCAGCCAGAACGCCGGAAGTATTCCATGAGGAATGAGAGCCGGAAATGCGCCATTTGACCTGGTAGCCAGAGGCGTTGTCGACGGCGTCCCATGTGACGCTGATGTTGTTGTTGGTACTGGCCGGAGCGGCTTTGCCGTCGGGCGAATCGAGCTGAATTTTATCAGTCGTTGCGCTGGCGAAGTTGGAGTACGCTTCTTCGTGATCAACGTCGGCTTCGTCCGGATAAGCGGTAACCTGGAAGGTGTATTCAACGCCCGGTTCCAGATCTTCAAAGACGGCTTGTGAATCGGTCGTGAACAGGTAATCTTCGCAGTCGTCGCCGGCAATGTTCGTCCATGTGTATTCGACTTTGTAGGTAACCGCGCCGTCAACGTCGTCCCAATCGACGGTAATTGTCTGTCCTTCGGCTTCCGCCGTAATTACCAGATTGTCGGTAATCGGGGCAACCGCCCAGGTCGTGGCAACGTCAAACGCCGGGTCGGAATCAATGTAACCGTCAGCTTCGGCAAACAGAGCGAACGAGTAAGTCGTTTCAGCCGTCAAATCTGTTACGTCAATCGAGTAAACGCCGTTGGCGAAATCAACGTCGGTCAGATCGACAGCCGTCCAGGTTTGAGGATCGAATTCGTCGGTATTGCCTTCGGTGTAGTACAGCGAGTAGTAAACGTCAGACTGCGCGCTGACAGCGTCCCAGGAGACAGTGATAACCTGCGTTCCAGCCGCTACGGCGTCAACGTTGGCGGTGAGGACGTCCCATGTCTTGACGTTTCTCAGGTACGCCCATTCGGAGTTGGCGTCTGCGCCCTGAGCGCTAATCGCCTTAACGCGAACCTGATAAACCGTATTGACTGCGCCTTCGAAGGAATCTACCGTATCGTCAGCCTGGATTTCAGCAGACCACTGAGCGGAACCGTTGACGCGATACTGCCAGACGTAATGATCGACGTACGGCAGGTCGCCTTCCGGGCTTTCCCAAGTAACTGTAACAGTTGTTTCTTCAACGTTGGCTGCCAAAGACTCGATGGCGAGTTTGCGCCACGTCTGAGCTTCCGCGTAAGCGCTGTCGCTTTGCAGCAGAACGCGACCGTCAGCCGTCGTTCCGCCGTTGGCGTAAATCTCGAATTCGTAAAGCGTATCGCTGTTCAAACCTGTAACGACCGCGGTGCATGCGTTGTTGTTAACCGTGATAGTCGCGCCTTGCGGCAGCGTGTCGCAAGTTACTGTGTAACCGAACTGAGCGCCTTCGACAGCGTCCCAGGTAACTTCGATTGACTTTGTGCTGGTCGCAACCGCGTTGGCGTTGGCGGGTGTAGCCAGCTGATCGTTGGTGTAAATCGGGTCGAGAGCGTCAATGCCGGAATCGACGGATCGATCGTAAATTCCAATCGCCTGAATGGTGAACGTGTACTGAGTTCCAGAGGTCAAGCCGGTAACGACATAGCTGGATTCTTCGGGGTCAACGTCGATAATAATTGCATCGTCGTCCGTGTCGGTCGTGTAGGCAATGCGATAGCAATCGACGTTGGCAGAATCGTTGGCGTCCGTCCAGACCAGTTCGATTGAGCTCATGGAAATCGAACCGAGTTCCAGTTCCGGAGTGAGCAGCTGAATCCAGGTCGTGTCTTCGTTGGAATCGACAGCGGCGGACGCGCCTTCAAACGTGTCGGTGTCGGAGCTGCAAGCGTAAATCCTGAAGTAGTACGTTGTGTCTTCGTCCAGACCGGTAAAGGTGAACGAATTTCCAGTAATGGATTCGTCTTCGCCCTTCGTGGCGACCAGAACGTCGTTGTCAGCGGTATAGGCTTCAATAACGTACCAGTAAGTGTCGTCAGCGTTAGCGGATTCGCGCCATGTCAGGTCAACCTGGTGCAAGCCGGTAGCGTCGGCAACCAGAACAGACGGGGCAAACGGCGCGTCTTTGGTGGCAGCGTCGGCAGCATCGGAGAATTCCGAAACGAGCATTCCGCCCGCGTTGCCGGATTCGGACAAGGTCTGAACGATAAACGTGTAGCTTGTGCCCGGCGTGAGGTCGGTAACGGTGAATTCTGTGTCGTCGGTCGTGTAGTACGTCCAGTCGTTGCCAGACAGAACGCCCAGACGGTAGCCGGTAACCCAATCGTTGTCGACTTCGTCCCATGTAACGTAGATTTGAGTTGAACCGTTGACGCCGTCGTTGACAGGCGCGGCTGCCAGATTTTCCGGGGCTTCGAGACGCTGGAGCGTCAGGGTTGCCGTATCGGAGCTGGCGTAATTTTCGCTCTGATTGCCGCGAGCGTAAACGGTAATCGTGGTTGCAATGTCCGTTGCGATGTCGTCCGTTGTCAGGCTGGTTTCGTCCTGAGCGGCGCCGTCAACTACGTATTCAACAGCGTGCTCCACTGCGTCCCACGAAACGACTGCTGTGCCGTCCAGGTTGTCTTCCCATTTAAGAACCGGGGCGTCAACGGCTGTCGGCGTAACGCTGGAGGCAATCGCGCTGGATGGAGCGTAAACCTGTTCTTCGCCCACGGCAATAATCTGGAACGTGTATTCCGTGGAAGCGTTCAAGCCGGAAATGGTAACGGAATTGCCGTCGAATTCCAGACCCAGTTCCGGGAAGTTTTCTTCGGTCAGTTCGACGAAATCTTCGCCGTCGAACATGTACAGCGTATAATCAATGGCTTCGTCCGGCAGTTCCCAGGAAACTTCGAGCGTGTCGGTGGTGAATTCGTCGGTAAAGACGGAATCGACAGTCAGTTCGGGATCGTCCATCTGAATGAGCGTAGAGAACGCCTTCGGATCGCTCCAGTCGGAATCGACGTACAGACGAGAGTTGCCCGTCGCCTTGACGCGGAAGAGGTATTCAGTCGCTTCGTCCAAGCCGGTAACGCCGAGTGTGTTGTCGTCGGAGTAGAAGACCTGAGCGTCCGTCCAGTCCGGTCCAACGGTGGGATCCGGCGCGACAATCATTTCGATAACGTAACGGGACGCGCCGTCGCATTCTGTCCAGCTGATGTCGAGAGTTGTCAGCGAGTTCTCGAATTCGTCGTTGATTTCCGGGATGTCGAGAACGGTCTTGGTGGATGTAACAGCAGTAACCCAATCGGAGTTGAGCAGGTAATCGTCGCCGGAGCCGGTGTATCCGTATTCGCTCAAAGAACGCCAGTTAATTGTGTATCCAACGCTTTCTTCCAAGCCGTTGATCGTGTAAGCGGCTCCCCAAACGCCCTTCTTTTCGGAAAGGGTAACGCCTCCGTCGCCCGGTTCAACGTACAGAGTTGTAACAGCTTCGGGGTCGTCGGTGGGATAGTAAACGATTTCGTACGCGACAGCGCGCGGGTCGGTAACCCACGTAATTGTAATAGCGGTTTCAGACTGCGGAGCGGCTTGCGGGTACTTCGGCGTCCAGATCTGTTCGCGGGTGGTTTCCTGAGTGGAAGCCCAGTCGGCGGAATCCAGATAATCGATTCTGTCGCCAATGCCAAAAACGGCGAAGTCGTACAGCGTTCTGCCCGGTTCCAGACCTTCGACGGTCCAGGTGTAACGCATTGTGTCAGCGTCGTAGGTAACGCCGTCGGGAAGATTGTTCATGTTGAACGGCGTGTCGATAACCGTCCAGTTGGCGTCTTCGTCAGCGTCGGAAGCGAGCTTGTAACGAACCATGTACGTAACCAGTTCGCTTTGAATTGCTTCAGAACCCCAGGAGAAGTCGATTGTCGTCAAACCAGCTTCGTCCGGCTGAGCCAAGGCGGACGGAGCGAGCGATTCTTCGTTGAGACGAACGGCGTCCGATTCAACAGCGCCGATATCGACAACGTCGTTGATAACGCGGTCGGTTCCCAACAGGTCAAGGGACATGTCAACCAGCAGGGATCGGGCAGCCTCGTCGCTGACGAAATCGTTGTTTCCAGCGTCGACAATATTGACGTTGTCTGCGTAAATCTTGTAATTGCCGTCGGTGAAGGTTCCAGCTTCGGCGTCCCAGAACGGGAAGATTTCCGTCCAGTCTTCCAGGTTTGTCAGATTGAAGTTGTGAGCCTCTTCGTCGTCGGCGATAAAGCCGCTGCGAACGAATTCCGTTTCGTTGTAAATTGTGTTTCCGACGTAACCTTCTGAACGGTAAAGGGAAATCTTGTCGAAAATGGTCGAGTTGACGATAACCGTATCTTCCCAGCGAACGGTAAGACCGGTAGCTTCAGCGGTCAGACCTTCGTAATTGTCGTCCTGAGAATTGACGTCGCCGTATTTTGTCGAGGCAGTCGCATCTTGACCGTAAATGAGCGTGGAGTACAGAACCGTCTGAGCGTTTTCCGCATAGACGCCGGCGATGGTTGCTGTAACGTCGCCATGCTTGGAATAAGCGTCGAGCTTGTTTTCCGCAATGACTGTTCGGGAAACACGCGTCAAGCCGGATTCGACTTCGCCGGTTCCTTCAGCGTAGATAACGGCAAAGTTCGCGTTGACGTTTCCGTGTACGGCGTTGACGTTGAGTGTGTTGTTGACAAACTGGCAGTTGACAATTTCCGTCGTGCCGCCGAGGTTGGCGACAAGCGCTGCGGTTAAATTGATTTCGGCGTCGTCGTAATCTTCAAACATGGACGCGCTGAAATCAAGCGTAATGTCTTCAAACGTGCAGTCAACCAAAGACAGGTTGCCTTCGTTGACGATAAGCGCGTAATTGATTTCTTCGCCGGAATTGTCTTCCGGAGCGAACGTAAACTCGCCGGTAAACGTCGCGCCCGAAAGGGTCATTGAACCCTGGTTGACAATGTCAACGCCGTCAAGAATAACGTTCTCTGTCGACAGCAGACCGTTTTCTGTAACAACCAGTTCAACGTCTGACAGCGTCAGATTTTCCAGTGTAACAATCGAATCAATGACGACCGAGTACGAATCGAGCGACGTCATGACGATGCCGTTGCCGTCCAGAGTTGTGAACTCGCCGAAGAACAGGTCGTCGCCCAAAACAAAGACGTCGCCTTCTTCGTTGTCGACAAATTCAAAGTTCTCTGACAACGTAACAAATGAATAACCGTTGGCGTATTCGCGATAGGTAACGCCGGAATAGTTGTCCATCGCCTCGCGAAGAGAAATGACGCCGTCGGTGTTGTCGTAGGAATCGTAGAACAGGTCGTCGGTCGTGTTGATTTCAATCGAGTCCGTCATGCCGCGGAATTCCCACGCGCTGTCGTAGAGCGTTTCGCCGTCTTGAATGAGCTGAATTCGACCGCCGTTGCGAGTCGTCAGCTTGAGCGTTCCGTTGGTTTCGTCAAATTCGCCGTCGCCGGTCAGATTCAAAACGACGGAAATGCCGTTAGCGCGAATGTTCAGATTGTTGTCCAGAGCGACAACTTCGTCAATATTGAACACGTAATCGCTCTCGCCGTCCGGCAGTTCGCCCAGGGTGTCTTCGGAGAGATCGACAAGCGTCAGCGGACCGAGAGTAATGTCTTCTTCCGGATCCGGCATGTCGAACGTCGTGTTCGCGTAGGAAATCGCTTCCTGAAGAGAAATCAAGCCGTCCGTTTCGTCAACGGTGGATTCTGTTGTATTGACAACCAGCGACGGCGTTTCCCAGGATTCGTCCCAGACAACCGGCTCGTCCGCCATGGCGGGAGCGAGCTGACCAGCAATGTTTAAGTCTGACGGATCCAAAACCATATCCATAGCAACGGTCAGCAACTGACGTTCTTCCAACGATTCCAACTGAAGCGTTCGTTTAAAGTTGCGAGCGTTTGAGCGGCGATTGTTTTTAAACAACGAAAAAATACTCATGGCGATGTTCTCCGAAGGGGTTATAAATTGAAAATGTTTTGTGATTTGCGTGAGTGAAATACGATGGCTTGAGGATATAATCCTGACCGGCGCTGACCAGGCGCTAAACAATCAGGACTCAAATGTTCATCTGTTTACCAATAGCCACGGCGGCGCCAAAATTGCGCTTGTGGTACTTTACCCCGAAACGTCATTTGGCGCAAGATCAATTTTCTAATTCCATAGTAAAAATCGATTTTTTCAGAAAATTTTATGTGTATATCCCAGTTTGCTAAGCAAGATAGAATGAAAATGTTAAAATGGGTAGTATATATTTTTAATCTACAATAAAGACATATTAATACGCTATATAAATCCGTTATGCGAGCAAGATTAAATTATCCATTTTAACTTATTTTCTTAAATTTCTTTCAAAATATATGCTGCGTTTACTTGCATAAAAATAAATTTAGTTTAAAATATAGGGAGTATAAAAAGACGTTTTGAAATTATATAGTTGAAATGTCGATGAAAAGATTACTATGCAGGATTCTGTTGCAGATTTTTCCGCGGCGGGGTTCCTGCGAGTTTCGGCGATGAAACGGAGCAACCGAAATTAAATGAGTTCAGGAAATAAACTTACGAAGTCGTTCGTTGGTTCGTACTGTCTGGTGAAGTTGATAAACACCGGGCAGTCGTGCCAGTTGTGGCAGGCGCAAAATCCGAAGACGGGACAGTTCGTCGCGCTCAAGCGTCTGTTGCCGGAACGGCGTCGAGTTGCCGAAGAAATCGAACTGCTTAAAAATGAATACGCTGTCGGCATCAAGCTCAAGTCAAAACTTTGCATTACGCCGATTGAGTTTGCAACGGATAGCCGCGGCGATCCCTTTTTGGCGTTGGAATGGTTTACCGGCGTGAGTCTGAAAAAGCAGCTTGAAAGCGGTTTTAAACATTTGGGCTGGCGTCTTCCAGACGTCATTCCTCAGATGATTCAAGCCTTGGCGGATGTGCATAAAAAGGGCTACGTTCATCGGGACGTCAAACCGTCCAACTTTATGCTCAATGCAGACAACGAAGTTCGCCTGATCGATTTTGCCATTGCGTTAAACGTTGGCTTTTTTGCGTCGATGTTCAGAGGCAAGCAAAAGATTCAGGGAACCCGCAGCTACATGTCGCCGGAGCAGATTCGGGCGCTGCCGTCTTTGGATACGCGAGCGGACATGTACAGCCTGGGCTGTACGTTTTTTGAACTCCTTTCCGGTCGTCCACCGTACGTTGGCGGTCGAGACGAAGTCCTTCAGCTTCATTTAACCGGACCTGTTCCCAATGTAATCGAACAAAACGGAAACGTTTCAAAGCCGTTTAACGACGTCATCCGTAAAATGATGAGCAAGGTACCAGACAAAAGATTCAAATCGATGCCGGAACTGCTCGAAGCGTTAAATAAAATCAAACTGTTTATTCACACACCATTAAAACCCCTTGATAATTAGCAATTAGCAATTTGCAATTAGCAATTACGCAAAGCGCATCAATAATTGCTAATTGATAATTGACAATTGCTAATTTACTCCCATGCCTATTCCCGAATTTTGCCTGTCGTTTGAACGTCCTATTTACGAACTGGAATCGCAAATCAGCGAGCTGAACGAAAAAGCGGCTTCCTCTCCAGAAATGAAAGAGACGCTTACCCGTCTTCGCCGCGAATTAATCGAACTGAAAAAAAACGTCTACGCAAATTTAACGCCGTGGGAAACGGTGGAAACGTCCCGCCATCAGGACAGACCCTTGGCGGGCAACTATATAAACCTCTGTTTTGACGAGTTTGTTGAGCTTCACGGCGACCGTTTTTTTGGCGACGACCATGCAATTAAAACCGGCTGGGCGAAACTGGACGGTCAGAAGGTGATGGTAATCGGTCAGCACAAAGGACGCGGCATCGCAGAGAAAAACGCCTGTTCGTTTGGATGTCCACACCCGGAAGGGTATCGAAAAGCCATGCGAAACATGAAAATGGCGGCGAAGTTTCACATGCCGATTATCTGCCTTATCGACACGCCGGGCGCATGGCCGGGAATTGACGCTGAAGAGCGCGGGCAGGCGTGGGTGATTGCTGAATCCATGTTCCTCATGTCTCAGCTGGCAACGCCGATTATTTGCGTTGTTATTGGCGAAGGCGGGTCTGGCGGCGCGCTGGCAATTGGCGTTGGAGACAGAATCGCCATGCTGGAAAACTCGTATTATTCTGTGATTAGTCCGGAAGGCTGCGCGGGAATTTTATGGAAAAGCGGCGAGTTCAAACAGGAAGCGGCGCAAGCCCTCAAAATGACCGCTAAAGACCTCATGCGGCTCAAGGTGATTGACGCTGTTATTCCAGAACCGCTTGGCGGCGCCCATCGCGATGCGCCTGTAATGGCGTCCAACTTAAAACTGTATTTGAAAAACACGCTTCGAGAACTCCAGCGAATCAAGCCGGACGAGTTGGTTGAACAGCGTTACGC
>CACXSS010000005.1 GCA_902770245.1 uncultured Planctomycetota bacterium
ACAATCGGTACAACAATAAATTATTTCAAAAATTCTATACGAATGAGCTTTTTTCCCGATTTATATATCAATCGACGTGAGGAAGCGTCGTGAATACAACATTCTTTATAGTTAATGGGTATTATCATGAACCGAAACCAAACTAAACTGTTTTTCGGAATAGCGCTGTCTATTTCCGGTCTGTTTGCAAGTCAAGCTCTTGCAGCCACTGCCCGCACCTCTGCAGCATGCGATCCATCAGCCGCTGCCGCCTGCGATCCAGCTGTCGCCGCCTGCGATCCCGCTCCTGTCGCTTGCGAACCCGCCTGCTCGCCAGTTTGCGATCCAGCGCCTGTCGATTGCGCCGCGCCAGCCTCGTGCGATCCAGCAGCAGATGTTGCGTGCAATTCCGGTTGCCTTTCGGCAGCTCCGGGCTGCGGAACCTGCTCCGCCTGCGGCAATTTCGGCTGCAGCGGATTTTGCGGACGTCAGGGCTGCGCTGATCCTTTCTTTGGGAAATTGAAGAAATCCATTTGCGAAGGAACTTGCTGGTCTGGATACATGAACGCAGGCTACTTCACCAATTTTGCCGGCGACCGCAGCAATGGATATACTGATTGCTGGAGCGAAACGACCCCGGCTTTCAATGCACTGTATGTATCTGCTACTAAAAAGGCGTTTACCGGCGGATGCGGATACGACGTCGGCTTTGGAGTAGACTTCATGTTCGGCGAAGATTACCGAATCCTTCGCTCCGCTCGCGGTTTAGATCAAAACTGGTATACAGGACACATGTCCGATGGTCGTCCTTCCTACGGATTTGCCATGCCGCAGTTGTATTTGGAAGCGGCAATCAATAACTGGTCGGTTAAAATGGGGCATTTTTATGGACTTATCGGATACGAAGGAGCTACTGCCAATAATCGCTTCTTCTACACCAAAGGTTTGATCTGCTCGGTTAGTACAGTTGTTCAGACTGGCGTTTTGGCGACCTACAGCGGATTCCAGAACCTCGACGTAACCCTCGGTTGGGTCAATGGTTGGGGCAACGGTTTCGACAACAGCGAATACGGCGAAGGCATGGTCGAAGGCGCTTTCACCTATCACATGAACGAACACGCGTCTATCAAATACGCCTTCCTGGCTGGCACATGCGACATTTCTGCCCCGTTAGGAGCGCTCGGACCGATTGCTCCGGCATCAGCCAAAGGCAACGCGTCCGTTCACAACGTCGTCCTTGACCTGCAGCTTACAAGATACCTGAAATCAGTTTCTATCCTGTACTACGGCGATTTCGACGGCAACACTGTCCTCGCCTTGGGAGAACACCTGTATCGAGACATCAACTGCTGCGCCAAAGCTGGCTTCCGAGCTGAATGGATGAAGGCGACAATCAACGGTAAAGAGGCTGAACTGACAACCCTCGGAATTGGATTGAACTATCACCCGGCTGGATATCAGAACCTGTACATCAGACCGGAACTGAGATACGACAAATCCACAGACGTGGCTCTGCTCAATGGACGCGCTGACCAGTTCACCATCGGATTCGACGTCATGCTGACGTTCTAAAAAACAAGCAGTATGCACACCGCGAGAAAAAAGAATTAGAATCACTTAACGTTCGTGGTCTGTAAACCAAAACTCCTCTGAAGATTCGGATAATCTTCAAATATCAAAACCCCGGAAGAAGCAATTCTCCCGGGGATTTTAATTAGCAGCAAGCTGCCAGCTATTATTCTTGTTTTGATTCATAATTTATCTATTTTATCTAATCGGAAAATCTGCTACAACCGATACAACCCGAAAAATTCATAAAAAGATTCATTTTATTACAATTTTTTTCGATTTAATACAGTATGTAACGCAAGAGGCGTCAAACAAAAATTTGTCATTTATGGTCAATGGGTATTATCATGAAACGAAAAACATTCTTAACCGGAATAGCGCTGACTATTTTCAGTCTATTTGCGAGTCAAACATTTGCAGCTTCCGGCAGCATCGCCGCAGCCTGCGATCCAGCCGCAGCGGCGGCAGCTTGCGACCCTGGCGCAGTCGCTGACAATCCTTCATGCACCCCCGCTGCCGTTCCCGCAGCGGATTGCAATTCCGCCAGCCCGAGCGCTGATGGCGCCACTCCTGCGTCTTGCTCTCCTGCGGCAGCGCTCAGTAATTCAGGCTGCCTTTCATCTGCGCCTGGGTGCAGTTCCTGCTCCGCCTGCGGCAAAGCTGGTTGCGGTGGTCTTTGCAGTTCCTGCGCTCCTCACGGCTGCGCTGAAGCTTTCTTTGGAAAACTGAAGAAATCGCTCTGCGAAGGCGTTTGCTGGTCTGGCTATATGAATGCTGGATACTTCACCAACTTTGCCGGCGATAGAAGCAACGGATATACAGACTGCTGGAGCAATACAACGCCAGCGTTTAACGCCCTGTACGTTGCAGCAGAGAAAAAAGCGTACACCGGCGGCTGTGGATATGATTTCGGCTTTGGCATTGACTTCATGTTCGGCGAAGACGCTCGCATCTTCCGTTCCGCTCGCGGTTGGGATGACTCATGGGTAACTGGACACATGTACGATCCTGGTTCTGAAGCCTACGATATTGATTCCTACGGATTTGCCATGCCGCAATTGTACATGGAAATGGCTATTAACAACTGGTCAGTTAAATTGGGTCATTTTTATGGAGTAATGGGATACGAAGGAGCTACCGCTAACAGCCGTTTCTTCTATACCAAGGGTTTGCTTTGCCAAGTTAGTCCGGTAAGTCAGACGGGCGTTTTGGCAACGTACCGCGGTTTTGAAAACCTCGACATAACCCTTGGCTGGGTCAACGGCTGGAACAACGGCTTTGACAACAGCGAATATGGCGAAGGAATGGTTACTGGCGCGTTTACCTACCGAATGAATAAATATGCATCCATCAAATATGCATTTCTGGCTGGAACTGCTGAAATTGGAGGCGAACATGGCGGTGTAAGCGGATTTGTTGGACCGTATTGGTTTGCGGACGGAAAAGGCGTAGGATCAGCACATGACGTCGTATTAGATTTGCAGCTTACAGGACGTTTGGAATCCGTTTCAATTCTGCATTATTCAGACTTCGATCAGTCAGATAATCCTGACGTCTGTGTTCGCACGTTAATTCTGGGACAGCATTTATACTATGATCTCAACAGCTGTACAAAAGTCGGTTTTCGTGCGGAATGGTTGAAGCTATCTGGATTAAACAACTTTGAAATGACAACCTTCGGCATCGGATTGAACTATCATCCAGCAGGTCTCCAAAACCTGTACATCCGACCTGAACTTCGGTATGATAAACTTTCCGATAAAGATATTTATATACTTAACGGACGACCTGACCAGTTCACCATCGGCTTCGACGTTATGCTGACGTTCTAGTTGAAAGTCAGGAATTAGAAGTCAGAAGCGAGAAGTGAGACGTTGGAACTCACTTCTCGTTTTTCTTTTAAATTGATTCTCAACTCTCAATCATTATCGCCATCTTGTTCATTTTATCCAATCGAAACAATACACCAAAAGCATTCGGACAATCTTTTTAATTGAACGTTATACCGATTTAATACAATGCGCGACGCTGGAGGCGTTGTGTGTAATATTAATGGTAAACGGATATTATCATGAAAACAATATCAATCTTAACTGGAATTGCGCTAACGATTTCCGGTCTGTTTACGAGCCTTGCGTTTGCGGATTCCGATTCCACTCCAACTGACAGCGTTCCTGAATCCATTGTCGATTCTGCCCCTGAGGCTTCCGTCCCAGCATACGATCCTTGCATAGCATCTTGCGCCGAATGCAATTCCGCTTGCCTTTCAGCCGCGCCGGATTGCGGATTCTGCGCCGAATGCGGAAATCCCGACTGCAACGGATGCTGCGATTCCTGCGTTCCTTACGGATTCTTTAGAAACCTGAAGAAATCTCTCTGCGAAAAAACATGCTGGTCCGGCTACATAAACGCCGGATACGATACCAACTTCTCTGGCGACCGCAGCAACGGTCTTGTCGACGCCTGGAATAATACAACCCCAACGCTCAACAGCTTATATATTTCCGCCGAAAAAAAGACGTTTACCGGCGGTTACGGCTTTGACGTCGGCTATAGAGTTGACTTCATGTTCGGCGAAGACGCTCGAATCTTTCGTTCTGCCCGCGGCTTGGATCAAAACTGGGTTACCGGGCACATGTACAACGCCAATACAGGTGAATATAACAGACCTTCATACGGCTTTGCCATGCCGTATTTGTACGTAGAAACCGCTATCAACAACTGGTCTGTCAAAGCGGGACATTTCAGGAGCATTGTCGGCTACGAAGGAGCGCCTGCCCCGAAGAGATTCTTCTATACCAAAGGTTTGATCAGTTCCTCATCTCAAACCGGCATTTTAGCAACATACAACGGATTTGAAAACCTCGACATTACCGTTGGCTGGGTCAACGGCTGGAACAACGGATTCGACAACAGCAGATTTAACGACGGCATGGCGTCCGGTTCGTTCGCATACCATATAAACCCGGCTGCGTCCATTAAATACTCGTTCCAGGCTGGAACGGCTGATATAGCAACCTTATTTGCATATTGGGGAGCGAGTAAATGGGGGCATACGAAAGGCGTTGGAGCCATTCACTGCGCTATTTTGGACGTTCATCTTAACAGCGCACTGGAATCCGTTACAATCGTGAACTATGCAGATTTTGGGCAGGCGATCGACTCCGACACGGGAACGCGAGCGCTCATTCTCGGAGAACATTTGTATTACACGATCAACTGCTGCTGGAAAGCCGGATTTAGAGCCGAATGGCTGAAACAGACGGATTATTACGGAACCGTTGACGATACCGAAGTTACATCGTTTACCCTCGGTCTGAACTGGCATCCGGGAGGAAATCAAAACCTCTACGTCCGTCCGGAATTGCGATACGACCGCACGACCGGGGTTTGCAGTTACCACCCGCTCAACGGACGCGTTGATCAGCTCACCATCGGCTTTGACGTCATGATGACGTTCTAGGCGCCTTGCAGAATAGCGATTATTATAGCAGGAAGTGAGGGCGTAAAAAACTCTCACTTCTTTTTTTGTCTTTTATTATCAGGTTTCTTACCACTCATCTGACATCCGCCATTTCTAATTTCACCCATTTTATCCAACCGGAAAAATCGTTACAATCGTTACAACCGGATTAAACGCAAAATTATCTATAAAATTGTACCTTTAACCGATTTAAAACAATACGCGATACAAGAGGCGTCGCACATACAATGTTTTTTATGGTAAATGGGTATTATCATGAGAAAAAGTTCACTCTTAGCTGGATTAGCAATCATTTCCGCCCTGTTTACGAGTCAGGGATTTGCGGCGTCAGGCTGCGTTTCTGCCGCATGCAACCCGGCTGCCGCTGCTGCATGCGACCCGGCTGTCGCCGCCGCTACAGCTTGCGAACCTGCTGCCGCTGCCAATGCCTCGCCAGATTCCACTGCAAATTGCAATACTGGTTGTCAGGATGAGTCTTGCTCAGCAGAGCCTATATGCAATAATCTTTGCCAACCTCAAAGCTGCCTTGAAATCGCTCTGGGCAACCTTAAACAATCCCTATGCGAAAACGTTTGCTGGTCTGGCTATATAAACGCCGGATACGATACAAACTTCTCCGGCGACCGCAGCAACGGTATGGTCGACGCGTGGAATAACACCACCCCGACGCTCAACGCTGTATATGTTTCCGCCGTTAAAAAGGCGTTTACTGGCGGTTACGGGGTCGATTATGGATTTGGCGTTGACTTCATGTTCGGCGAAGATTCCCGAATCTTCCGTTCCGCTCGCGGTCTGGATCAAAACTGGTACACCGGACACATGTACAATCCGGCTACGAAAGCTTACGATCGTCCTTCCTACGGGTTTGCCATGCCGCAGCTGTACATGGAAGCCGCTATTAACAACTGGTGTGTTAAAATCGGTCATTTTTATGGTCTGTTGGGCTACGAAGGCGCAACCGCACCGAGCAGATTTTTCTATACGAAAGGTTTGACCTGCGCCGCGTCCCCCGTCAGCCAAACCGGCGTTTTGGCTTCCTATAACGGATTCCAAAACCTCGACCTGACCCTCGGCTGGGTCAACGGCTGGGGCAACGGATTCGACAACAGCAGATTCGGCGAAGGCTTGCTTACCGGTTCGTTCACGTACCACATCAACCCGATGGCGTCAATCAAATACGCGTTCCTGGCTGGAACGGCTGACATGGCAGGCGTGTTCGGATATTGGGGAGTGTATAACTGGGGACGCATTAAAGGCGTTGGTTCAGCCCACAGCGTTGTTTTTGACGTTCATCTCAACAATTGTCTGGAATCCGTTACAACCGTGAACTATGTCGACTTCGGACAGGCGGCCTACTCACAAAACGGCACTCGAGCGCTCATCATTGGCGAACACCTGTATTACACGCTCAACTGCTGCTGGAAAGCCGGATTCCGAGCGGAATGGATGAAAAATACAGATTACTACGGAGGCGCTGACGATACCGAAGTTACATCCTACGCCCTTGGTCTGAACTGGCATCCGGCGGGAAATCAGAATCTGTACGTCCGACCGGAACTGCGATACGACCGCGCGACCGGCGCTTGGAAGAACCAGCCGCTCAACAAACGACCCGACCAGTTCACCATCGGCTTTGACGTCATGATGACGTTCTAGTCAAAAATCAGATTTTAGAAGATTAAAGCGAGAAACGAGGGCGTGAAAAGCTCTCGTTTCTTTTTTTCCCTGAGTTTTTATCCCAACCGCAATTCTACGTCGCTTTGCTGAATCATCCAGGGATTGTTTTCTATCATGACAACCGTATGGCCGTAGGCGGTCAGACGGCGAAACGTTTCTATGAGTTTGTCCAGTTCAGAATCGTGCAGACCGGCAGAGGGTTCGTCCAGCAGAAAAAGGGTTTTCTGCTTGTAAATTTTCTGAAGAGCCTTCGCCAAATCCAGCCGGCTTCTCTCTCCGGCAGAAAGCGTCTTGATCGGCTGTCCCAGTTCCAGACGTTCCAAACCGATGTCAATCAGCGACGTCAAAGGCAACTGAACGCTGCGAATGTTTCGGAAAAACGAAAACGCGTCTCGAACCGTTAATCGAAGGATTTCCGCCGCATTCAGACCGCGAAATCGAGACTGTAAGTATTCTTTCTGAAAGCGTTCTCCCATACACTCGCTGCAGACCATTTCAATTTCCGGCAGATATTCCAGATCAATTGTCAAAACGCCCTCGCCTTTGCATTGCTGGCACCGACCTTTCCCGCTCATCAGACTGAAATCGCCGGGGGCAAACCCTCTGGCTTGAGATTCCGGCGTCGACGCCAATTCCGCGCGAACGGAATCCCAAATTCCCAGATACGTCGCCACGCAGCCCCGCGGCGGCTTACGTTCCAGCTTCCGTTCTACGAGAATCACGTCCTCAAACGCGTCCTGACCTGTTACAGTTCGTTTCAAATCATCTGGAACTGGCTTTCCTGCCAGCTGAGCCAGGAAAACCGATTTGCCAGCCCCAGCGCGTCCTGTAATAGCAGTAATTTTACCAATTATAGGAGCGATATTTAATTCGGAATTAGTAATTCGCAATTCGGACGGGCGACTACACTGGGGCGCCTCTACATTACTAATTGCTAATTGCTCATTGCTAATTGCTAATTGAACTACGCAATCCGCCGCTTGAATGAGCGACGCGTCGTTGTCGGCAACCACGACTGTATTCCCTCTGTCGCGCAATCGCAGCAACGCGGAAAGCAGCGCAGGGCGATTTTCCGGTGGAACTCCGTCCATTGGCTCGTCAAAAACGTAGAGCATATTGACCAAATCGCCTGCAAACATCGCCGCCATCTCCGCCCGGCGAATCTGTCCGCCCGACATCGTTTCCGCCTTGCGGGACAAAGACATATAGCCAAGACCGGCGGCTTGTAAAGCCCGCGAGATTTTTGAGTTAGGAGTTAGGAGTGAGGAGTGAGGAGTTGATTTTATGAGTTCCTTCTCGCAACTCTCCAGAATCTGATCTGCTGACAGCTCGTACCATTCCAGCAGATTCTTCCCATCGAGCTGATACGCCAGGATTTTGTCGCGTTCGGAAGGATCTTTCGGCAATTCCGAAAGATAAAATCGTTCAACCGCGCTGTCGGAAAACTCCTGTCCGCATTGAGGGCACGTTCTGCCCTGCCCTGCGTATCGTTTAACCGTTCCCTCCGGCGTTTCAATAAACACAACTGCTTTCCCGCCCGATTCCGCAAACGCCAGTTCAAACGACTCCTTCGTTCGGCTGTCGCCGGGCTTGAACGCCAAACGGTCAGCAAGAACGTACGGAGTTGCGAGTTGCGAGTTGCGAGTTGCGAGTTGAGCTAGCTCGTTCGCGTCGACCATTTCCACTTTAGAATCGCGTTCAATCAGCCAGCGGGAGAATCCGCGCTGAGCGTATTCCGATATTGCCGCCGACGGAACAAAAGCAATCTGAGCGCGACAATTCGCATAAAAACTTTCGAAGTATTCCGCAGCCGAAGCAGCTCCGCCGGAGGGGACTTCAATACTGCAACGAGGACAAATCGGGACGGCATAGCGGGAAAACGCCAGCGCCAAGGCGTCGTCCATGCCGCAAAGCTGAGCCAGCGTTTGATTTAAGTCAACTTTTTCTGACGCTGTCGCCGCTGGCGGCAGATTTTCAATCGAGTCCAAATCCGGACGCTTCCAAAGGCTGAACTTGCCCCGTCGACGCGTTCCGACCGTCTCGATAAATCGCCGCTGACTCTCCGCAAAGAGCGTATTAATAACCAGCGTCGTCTTCCCCGACCCGGATGGACCGCAGACAACCGTCAGCCCTCCAATCGGAAAATCGACGTCTAAATTATCCAAACAATTCTCCCGAACGCCGCGTAAACGTATAAAGGAATCAAAATTTTTACAATTTATCATATTAATTTCTCCAAACTTTATTATATCGAATTCGCGTCCGCTTGCAATCCCCATAATTTTGTTATAATATATAATTGAGTTGCGAGAAGCGAGTTTCGAGAGAATCGTTTTGCGCTAATTGCTAATTACTAATTGCTAATTACTAATTGCTAATTACTAATTGCTAATTATTATGGGCTATCAAGACCGAGACTACTACCGAGAATCCTACGCTCCGAAACGGGAGCCAATGAAAATCGTTTACAAGATTATTATCCTGAACGTTGTTTTATGGCTGGCAAACGCCTTTATTACGCCGCCGAAAACATACGACGTCAGAGATCCTGGCACAAACCGCATTTATCGGGTTCAAGATTCCGGAACGATTACAGAAACGCTTACTCTTCACCATTCGGACGTTTATAAACCGTGGCTGTATTGGAAGTTTATTACATGCGGATTCGCTCATTCCTCCGAAAGCGCTTGGCATTTAATCGGCAACATGCTCGGTTTGTTCTTCCTGGGCAGATTCGTCGAAGATCGATACGGACCTAAGCAATTCCTGGGGTTCTATCTAGCCGCCATTGTTGTCGGAAACGCGTTTTGGATTTTCTGCTCCTGGATGAATGGGACGCTTTCTCCAGACTCGCCCTACTGTCTGCTGGGCGCGTCCGGCGGCGTTACCGCGACAGTAATCCTGTTTGCCATTACCTACCCGAAAGTTACGCTCGTACTGTTCCCTATCCCAATTCCGATGCCCGCCTGGGTTTTCGGTTTGCTTTTAGTGGGGTCTGACATGTACGGAGCCATGCACGGAGAAGGCATCATGGGCAACAACGTTGCATACACCGTTCACCTCAGCGCAGCGGCTTTTGCGGCTCTGTATTACTTTTTAAACTGGAATTTTACCCGTTTAGGCGCCTTGTGTCTGGGCGATTTCAATACTGCAATGCACTTCAAAGCGTCTCCCAGAATTCGCTATCATGAAGATGAGCGATATGACGATGGAGAAGACGCTTTCCTGTACAAGCCTCGCAGTCAAAAAAAAGATTTATACAGCGAAGAAGATTCACGTAACTATGCTGAAAGAGAAAAGGACGCTCGTCTGGAAGCGGAACTGGCAGACGAGGCTGACCGTATTCTGAGAAAAATTTCTCAGACCGGAAGAGAGAGCCTCACCCGCGCAGAAGAACGCACTCTTCAAACCTACAGCGAACTTTTACAGAGAAAAAAACGTTAAATTTCCTACATTCGTAGTAACTATTCCATAAAAATGCGAGTTTTTTCAGGAAATCTATAAAAAATGGTTGACAGATTATGAAAAAGAGCTTAATATATTATTGGTAAAAAAGTATTTTGAAAAATTCTTGTAAAAGAGTTGCATAAATACAAATTATCTATTATAATGTTAAGATAGATAGTTTTGACCGTTATACCCCTAGGAGAATATCCATGAAGCTTCGCAAGCAAGCAGTTACCATCGGATTTATTATATTTTTCGTTCTGGCGTCTATCGGTATGGGCGTTGGTATATACCTGATTTATCAACAATGGGACGAAAATCAAGCCAAAATTCCAGAAGCCGTTAAAAAGCTTACCACCAAAGACGCTGAAATCGCCAGCGTTCAAAAGGATATCAATACGCTTAAAACGTTGGTTGGCTGTCCGGAATCAATGCGGCGAGATTATGTTTTCGACATTATTGATAAAGATATAGAAAAGTACGCCGGTCCAACGTCCGGGCTTGAACTGGAAGACGCGGATAAAGTCTACGCTAAGATTATCGCCAAAATGTTCAGTAAAATTCAGGAACAGAAAGCCACTTTATCTCAGCGTCAGGCGGAACTGGAAAAACTCAAGGTTGTCAACCTGTCCCGTGAACAATCCAAAGACAAGGAGCTTGTTTCCCTTATAGAATCCTCTAAAAAAGATCAGCAAACGCTCCTCGCCGCTATTGACAGCAGTTCAGCTCAAAGAGATAAAATTAATAAAGCCAAGGAAGAGATTTACGCCGAATTGGATAAACTGTTCAAAGATAATGAAGAACAATTTGTCGAAGCCAACAATAAAATCGCTAAAGCTAACGAAAGCATCAAGGAACTCGATATCATTCGAGAAGATTTGCAGCGAGTCGCAAAAGCCAAAAAGAGCAAATCCATCAGCCGTCCCGACGGTTTGATTTTGTCGTATAATCCCATGACAAAAGTTGCGGTTATTAACCTCGGATCTGGAAACAACCTTCGAAATCAACAAACTTTCGACATTTATCCTGCTAACGCCACAACCAGCACAACAAAGCCCAAAGGAACGCTGCAGGTTTTCCAGGTCAACTTTAATCAGGCGCTTTGCTACGCAGATGAGTTTTCCACAAGCGATCCGATTACTATGGGAGATAAAATATTCACTAAAGGCTGGACGCCGGGAGATCACGTTCGATACGCCTTGTGTGGAAATCTTGACGTAACGGGCGATGGCAAAAACGATATTGATCGAGTTTTGACGTACATTCAGCAGCACGGCGACGTTTGCGACGCCTACCTCGACGGAACGACAATGCACGGAAAAATTGTCGCTGAAACGCAGTTTTACGTAGTTGGAACGCCTCCTGATCCGGAAAAGAACCCCAAGGAAGCGGCAGCGTTCAAAGAATTTGTTTCCCAGGCAAAACGCTACAGTATTCCTGACATTACTCTTCAGGATTTAATGAGCCGTCTGGAAACAAGAGAACTTTCAAAAGTCAAATCGGGCGCACAACCTCAAAATTCCCAGCCTTCGTATGGCGTTACACGATCCAAAGACAACACCTTCCGAAGCCGCACTGGAAACAGAGTCATGCCTCGTTAAGTTTTAACCAATTTCATGAAAAAACATTTTAAATATACGGATTGAGAGAGAGACCCAAATGTTTAAAGCAGCTTTCTGGTGGAATTTCGCGTTAATCGTATTCTTTTTGATCACGGTTTCGCTCGGCGTTACGCTTTATGTGTTCTATCAAATGAACGCAGAAACGTTAATGCATCTTCAAGAATTGTCTGACGCTCAGGCTGTCAAAAATGGAGAATTGATGGTCAAGCAGAACGAACTTGAAGAATTCAAGAAAAAAATTGACGGCGAAGAAACCAAAAAGACGGTTCAGGAACTGGTCGACGATCATGCCGCTGTTATGAAAAAGTATGCGGAAAACTTCACTAAAAGCAATCAGTCCTATTCAAGCATTTTGGCTTATCTGTTCAATCAGATGCAGGTTCAAAACTTCACCCTGGATGCCAACCAGCAAGATACGCTCGACCTGACGGCGTTTAACGAAAACAGAACAAAGTACAATTCCATTGCCATGGATTCCGTTAAAAAGCACACTGCTATTTTCACGGAAGACAAAAACGTCTACGCAAAAGCCTTAGCGGAAATTGAGGCAGACCTCAACAAACAAAAAAACGACCTGGACAAACTCGTCAAAGCAGCTGGAACGTCTACAGATTCAATTATTAAAAAGCTCAACAACGATTTAACCAAAACGAACGAAGACATAAAAGTTCAGATGGGTAAAAATATTAAAGCGCGTCAGCAACTGGCGAAAAATGACACCCGAGTTGCTGAAAAGCCTAACGGACAAATCCAGTTCATCTCCGCCGCTCAAGGCAAAGCGACCATTAACCTCGGAAGCGCAGACAACATTCCTTTAAGCGCATCTTTTTCAGTTTATTCCCGTTCTGAAACCGACATGAAAAACGGAAAGAAGAAAGGAAGCATTCAAGTTGCTCAAATTACCGGATTGCATTCTGCAGACTGTATTGTTACATCTGACAATCCTTCAGACCCAATCCTGCCAGGAGATAAAATTTATTCGCCTGTTATCGGCGACCGTCATTTTGCCATTGCCGGCTTTATCGATATGGACAATAACGGCATTAACGACGTTGAGCAGCTTGTAAAGCTTTTGGAAGCCAATGGCGCCGTTGTTGACGGCTATCAAAATGAAGACAAACAGGTTCGTCGTTTGGAAGAAACGACAGACTTCCTGATTATTGGCAGAAGACCGGACGAAAGCGCTCGTGAAGAAGAACGAATGACTTTTACCAACTTTACCAAAGCAGCGCATGAATTTAATACGCCTCAGCTCAGCCTTGATCAGCTCCTGCAAGACATGGGCGTCAATCCAGACAGATCATCCGTTATCCAGGGCGGAGTCGATACGCGTCCAATTCCTTATACCAAAAGCAACTATTCTGGCGGAGACGTCAGCGGCTTGTATAAGGAAGATCGAAACAATTCAAACAATGAAAATGAGTAGTTTTTAGAAAAGCTCATTTTCAGAATGAATAACATTCAAAACCTTTGAAAAGATTAACAGATATTAAAAGTATTTCAAATAAATTACCAGGTTCGTCAATAAGAATTTGACGTTTTCCTACTACCCTTTGGAGTATTACACATGCTTACTAAACGAATTAACCCAGTTGCGATTCTCGCCGTTTTGGCGTTCGCATTAATCGCATCAACGGCGCTGGCGCAAGAACTTATTCTGGACGAACCAGTTTCGACGTCTGCTGAAATGTACACATATAAAGACGCCGCTTCAGGAGAACAGTACTTCGCGTTGAGCGTCTCTCCTTCTCCCACCGAAATGCCCGCTTCTGGTCGCAACATCGTTATCGTTGCTGACACCTCTGCGTCAATTGCAGCAAATTATCGTCAGCAAGAGCTGGATACGATCAAAACGTTTGTCAGCAGTCTCAATCCTGCAACAGACAAAGTTTGTCTTGTTGCCAGCGACGTTGATTCCTCTGAATTAACCAAAGGGTTTGTATCTCCTGACAGTGAAGAATTCCAAAACGCCTATAAGGCATTGGAAGATCGCGTTCCATTGGGAGCCATGAATATTGAAACCGCGATGAAAACCGCTGCCAGCCAGCCTTTTAACGCTGGCAATAATTCGATTATGTTCATTGGTTCCGGAACCAGCCGAGCCAAGACGCTTTCCCCAGCGCAGTTTGACGCCATTTGCAAAGATCTGGCGTCTAAAAAACTCCCTGTTAACAGCGTTCAAATTGGACCTAATCCAGACGCTCGAGTTCTTTCCTGCCTGGCAGCAAAAACCGGCGGAATGTCAATTGTTCCATCTGACGATGCAAATCAATCCGTCAGCGACACTGTTGCCGCTATGGACAGCGCAACTGCTGCCAACGTCGTTTGGCCTGATCAGGCGTCTGTCAAATGGCCGGCATCATTTAAACCGGCAATGGATTTCCCGCCGCTTCGAACCGACCGGGATTCCATGATTGTTGGAACGTACACTGGAGACGGCTCGCTCGATTTAACCGCCAATACGTCAGACGGCGCTCAGTCATGGTCTGCCAAACCTGAAAATACCGCTGAAAAATTCGACTACATCAAACAGCTGGTTACAATGGCAAACGGTTCCAACGGTCTGGTTCCATTGGTTTCCAAAGAAGATATGTACAAAGCTGAAAACGCCATGTTTGATCGAGTTAACGAATTGACTCGTCTGGCAAACTCTGCTATCAGTACTGGCGATATTCAGGACGCGCAAAACCTGGTCAACGAACTGAAAAATTTGGATCCTCAAAATGCCGATGTACAGAATCTGGAAAAGCTGATTGCGGAAAATGGAAATGGTCAGGCAATTGCTCTGGACGACGGTCCGACAGATTTCGACCTGCTGGACAGCTCTGGTTTGCTGGATTCTGCGGACTCTTCCATGGGAGCTATTACACAGCAGCAGGTTGGCGAAGTTACCCGAACAATCAACGACGCTCGCGCAACTTTGAGAATCGACCCTGAAGGAGCCATTCAGAACCTGAAAAACATGCGTGAAGCTGTTCGCCGCAATGCTGACATCAAAGCGGCTGACCGCGACGCACTGGTTCGCAACCTCGAAGCCGCTATCCGCGAAGCTCAGCAGTACGGCGATCAAATGGCTCAGCGCAACGCGGAAGCCGCCAGAAGAATGGCTGAAGCTCAGGACAGAAAGATTCTCGCCGAGCAAATGATGAGCCAATTGGAAAAAATGAACCAGATGGGAAAGCGATTTGAATCCACCTGCAAGGAAAAGAAGTACGAGCAGGCGCAGGATCTCATGGTTGACATGGCTAATGAAATGTCTGATTTGGATAACCGCATGCCAACTGCCATTGCCGGCATTCAGTGGACCAGAAACCTGGACAACTACGTTAAACAGGTTCAACTTCGCTCGCTCAAGCAGCGCAAAGTCTGTGACACGCTTTATCAAAGCGATAAATCCGCCGTACCGTTCCCGGATGAACCGCCGATTACCTATCCGGATTCGACCGTTTGGGCGCGTCTGACGGCAAGCCGTCGAGCAAAGTACAGCTCCATGGACTTGGCTCAATCTGGAGAAAAAGAAAAGCAGATCATGAAGGCTCTTAAAGAACCGACCAACATTGAATTGACAGAAAGTCCTTTGAAAGACGCCATTCAGGAAATTCACGATCAGCATCACATCAACGTTCAGATTGACGAAGCCGCATTCAAAGATGAAATGATCTCTCCGGAAGAAGTAACGCTTTCCGTTGATGGAAACGGCATGTCGCTCAAAGCTGCGTTGAAAATCGCTCTGAGCGCTCAGAACCTGTCCTACGTTATCGAGAACGAATGCCTTTACATTACAACCTTAACCAAGGCGAAAGAAAAGTGCATTACCAAAGTTTACCCGGTTGCCGACCTTGTCATGCCGCCGCGTATGCCTGATATGAGTAACGTCTTTACCAGCATGGGCAACAATACAACCAGTTTGAGCAATTCTGGTTCTGGCGGAGGCAACAACAACAACTTCGGCGGCGGTCAGTTCAACATTCCAGCTGAACGACTTCGCCTCAATGCCGCTAAACAGGCGATTCAAAACGATAACTTCCAGGCGTTCAACATGAAAGACGATTTGTCCCAATCGGTTCCTGCCGTTAAAACGGAACTCACTCCGGACGGTTCTGTAATCGTCGTTCCAGCGTCCATCGATAAAAAGGATTTCTGGAAAAACTACTTCCAGCGCAAAGACGTCAATGACAGCCTGGTTCGCAAAACAATGCTTCATTACAAGCATGAGAACAAGTACAACGACATTATCATAGCTCTTCAGGAGGCAATGCTCGCTGGCAAGGCTCAACCCTGGATGTACGAAGCGCTGGCTCTGGCTCAACTTTGCGCCGGACGCCCTCAGTCTGAGTACGAACGTACGCTCATGTCGGCTGTCGAATTCAGCGACGACGCTCAAACGATGATTCTCATCGCCGTCTACATGCAGCGACTTGGTCTGCACGATCGCGCGCTTCAGGTTCTTCACGAAATCGCAAAGAACAATCCTGAAATGGCTGAACCGTACGAAAAAGCTCTGCCAATCGCTTCGATTACCAACAATCGCGAAGCGAAGAAATGGGCGTCTTTGGGAATTCTTTCTTTGGCGTGGCAGGAAGATAAGCAATACTTGTATGACAAAGCCAACGACGTTGCCAACAGCGTTGTTGCAGACCTGATTGCTGAAAACAAAAAGCAGGAAGCCAAAGAATTCCAGGAAGAAATCAACAACGCCAAACAGCGCGACTGCATCATTCGCGTTTCCTGGACTGGTCAGGCGGACATCGACATTGCAGTTGAAGAACCCGGTGGAACGGTTTGCTCAATGAAAAACATCCAGACTCCTGCTGGCGGTTTCTTCATGGGAGACGCCCACGCCGGTCAGCTTGGCAAAAACAACAAAGCCATGTCTGAAACGTACGTCTGCCCGAAAGGATTCAACGGCGATTATCGTTTGGCTGTTAAAAAGCTTTGGGGCAACGTCATCGGCGGCAAAGTTAAAGTTGAGTTGTTCACGCACGTCAACGCTGACGATCTCAATTCACTCAAAGGCAAAAAGCCCATGGTTGGATACATTCAGCTCAAAGACGATGCGGCTGGCATGATGTTCACGCTTCATGACGGACGCCGTACAGCGGCTTCCCAGCAGGTTATTGCCAACGCTGTCAATAACCAGGTCAACAGAGCGATTTTGGCTCAGCAGCTGGCTCAAGCTTTCGATCCAAATGCAATGGCTAAGCTCGACGGATTTGTCAATGCCGATCAAGCCGCAGAAGAAGGACGATACTATTATCCTTACTATCGTCAAGGCGCCGTTGGATACCAGCCGCAGATTATCACTCTGCCGACAGGCACCAACCTTATGGCTCAGGCGGTTGTTTCCGCTGACCGCCGTTACGTCCGAATTACCAGCGTCCCGATGTTCTCCTACATCGCTAACGTTCGTATTTTCAACTACGTTACTGGCGAAGAAACTCAGGGAGACGTCCCGACCGGTTCCGGAACAAGCTACTAATTTATACTGTTGACATAACGTCAACATTTGTTGTTAGCTGTTAGCCGCTGACATTCGACACGTTATTCGTTTTGAAAACCAGCCGCTAACAGCTAACCTTTTTTCATTTCCCCCCTTCCCCTGTTATATTATGTTCCACAACGAAAAAGAAGAGACTTTATCTCATTCCGAAATAACGGCTCTGCAAAACGAGCGTCTGAAAAAAATTGTCAATTGGGTTTATACGCATAACGACGTCTTCAAGCAACGCTTTGACGAAGCTAACGTCAACCCGGATACGTTCCGCGGTCTGGACGATCTAACCGCCCTGCCGACGATGAACAAAAAGGAATTCAGAGAATACTTCCCGTTGGGCATGTGCTGCGTTCCAAAAGATCAGATTCGAGAAATGCACCAGTCGTCCGGGACGTCCGGCACGCCGGTTGTTATGCCGTACACAAACAACGACATTCATCAATGGGGAGAATGCATGGCGCGCTGTTACAAAATGGCTGGCGCTCAGCCGGGCGACGTCTGCCAGATCACCCCAACTTTTGGACTCTTTAACGGCGGTTTTGGCATGTATCACGGCGCGCGTCAGGCGGAGCTGTTTATCGTTCCAGCCAGTTCCGGTAATACGGAACGCCAAATTCGTCTTGCCAAGGCGTTCAACACCAAAATTTTGACGGCGGTCGTTTCCTACGGTCCCCGAATTCTGGAAGTTTTGGCGCAAATGAACGAAACGCTTCCCGATTTGAAAATCGGCATCTTCGGCGCTGAAATGTTCTCCACAAATATGAAAAAGACCATCTCCGAAGGCTTCGGAATCGACGCGTTCGACATCTACGGCATGACGGAAACAGGCGGCGTCGGCACGCTGGGGCAGGACTGCCCGGATCACTCTGGAATTCACGTTTGGGAAGACCATTACATTGTGGAAATTCTCAAGCCGGGAACAAACGAACCGTGCGCAGACGGCGAACAGGGCGAAGTCGTTGTTACGTCTTTGACCAGAGAAGCGCTGCCGGTTATTCGATTCCGCACCGGCGACCTGTCTCGCGTTCTGAGCAGAGAAAAATGCGTCTGCGGTCGTTCTCATATCCGTATCGCTCCGATTACCGGACGTCTGGACGACATGCTCATTGTCAAGGGCGTTAACTTCTTCCCGTCTCAGGTAGAACAGGCGCTACTGGAAATCCCGGGCGTTCATCCGCAGTACCAGATTATTATTGAAAACCATCACGGCGTCAAAGACGTTCACATCAACGTCGAGGCGGAAGAAGGCGTTACCGGCTACATGGTCGAAAAGAAGCTCAAGGAAACGCTGGGATTCTCGCCCAAGGGCGACGTCTTCAAGCCGGGTGAGCTTCCGCGTCAGGCGGGTAAAGCCCAGCGCGTTTTCTATGAAGAAAAGAACTGATTCTGTAACAACAGATTTAATTTGACAATCGCCTGCGGTCTGAAAGCTTATTTCCGACTGCAGGTTTTCTTTTTTACTCAGAATTTTATTTTCCCAGAAAAATAAACAGAACAGCTCCAACCATACAGGCGCACGCCCCGACGTAGTTCCACCCCAGGTTTTTATGGAAAACCAGTATGTAAAACGGCGCAAAGACTGCTAACGTAATAACTTCCTGCATAATTTTCAATTGCGGCACGTCTATCCCGTTGGAAGCTCCGATTCTGTTTGCCGGGACTTGAACCATATATTCAAACAGAGCAATCCCCCACGAAACCAGAATCGCAATAATATACGACGAGTTACCAAGGAATTTCAGGTGTCCGTACCACGCCATTGTCATAAACAGGTTGGATATAATCAGCAGTACTATTACGGTATACAGGGGATTCATGGTAATCAGGGAACAGGGAATAGGGAATAGGGAATAGGGAATGGGGAATAGTGTGTAAGTTGCTAGCTATTAGCGACTAGCCATTAGCTTGTGCATTTGTAGTTCCTAGCGCTAATATTTAAAGCCTGAAACTAAAATAACCAAGCTAGAAACCAGGAGCTAGAAGCTTAATCCAAATTTTCTTGCCCAAAAATTTGCATATCTCCCCTTGTCAAAGCGTTCTTATAACGCTACAATATCTTATATCGGAAAACAAAGAAAAAATGATAAGCCTTCGCCGAGTTCTCCTGACGACGTTGTTTTTATTTGCAGTCAGCCCGCTGTTCGGGCAGATGTGCAAGGTGGAATTGTCGTCGCCAACTCAGAGTTTGGGCGTTCAGGGCAAACAGACCGTTTTCGTTGAAGCGGCATTCTCGGAAACGTACCAAAAGAAAAAGACTGTTCTCGAGCCCGTTCAGCGTCAACCGCTCAACGTCAGTTTCGTTTTGGACAACTCCGGCTCGATGGAAGGTCAGCCGCTGGAAGGCGCGAAGAAGGCGATGCTGACGATTCTCAACAACCTCTATCCCGGCGACGTCGTTTCGATAACCGTTTTCAGCGATCAGGCGAAAACCGTTTTACCGTTCGCTCAAATCGGCGGCGCCAATTCTGGTTTGCTGCAAAAGGGAATCAACAGCATCATTTCCGAGGGCGGAACCTGTTTATTCTCCGGCGTCAAAGCGGGGGGAAACGCCCTGATGGCAAACGCCGGAACGAACTACGAAAACTGTCTGATTGTCATCAGCGACGGGGAATCGGAAGAAACGCCTGAATTCATGAACAACGTTGGGAAAAAACTCCACGACGCGGACGTTCGGGTTATTTGCATCGGCTTGGATTACGACAATCCTCTGCTGGAATCCTTGGCGAAAGGCGCTCAAGGGGAATATCATCATATTGGACAGGCGAACGAACTGGCAATGATTCTCATGACGGCGCTGGAAAAGTCCAACGTTGCCGCCTCCGCCGCGTTCGACAACAAATTCATCCTTTCCCTGCCCCCCAACGTAACGCTGGTCAAATCCACCGCCAGAATTCTCGGTTCCAAAACGCTCCGGGACAAATCAACCGTATACTATTTTTATCGTTTCAGCTTGCCCGAAAAGAGCGTCTATTCAGAACTGTTTGAACTGGAGGTTTCCCGACAGCTCAAACCCGGCGTTCCGATCGCTCAAATTCAGGTTTCGTACATCGACGCTGTCGAAGTTGACCTGAAAAAGAAAGAAGCTCGAGAAAAGCTGGAAAAAGAGAACGACGCAGTAGAAGAAATCAACGACGCGCCAAACAACGACGGCGATGAACCTGACGTTGACGCAATGGCAGACAATATTCTCCAAAAGCTGGAAATCAAACAACAGCCGGGCAATAACGACGAGTCGGATAATCAAGACAATTTGGAGGAAGATGATTTGGTAGACCAGGAACCGGACGATAACGATTTCCTTCTGGACATGACCCGCATGACGCGCAGTACCGACAGCGCCAGCCTTGTCATTCCGTTTACGAAAGATAAAGTTTCGATTATCAATCCTGATTTCTATAACGAATGTCGGCTTCGCTGCGAGGTGGCGGCATACGACTATTTATACGTCAACGCCTGCCAGGGGTTAACGACCGTTATTAACGAACGGCTCAAACAGCACACAGCTAATCTCAACCGTCAGCTTCTTCAGCCTGTCGTTCCGGAATCAGAACCGCTGCTCAGGCAATTCAAACAGAATACCGAAGACCTTGTCCCGCTGATTAAAACCATTCCCGCCAAATCGGTTGGCAAAGCTGCTGGAAAGAAACCTCCACGCCGCCCGGCGGTAAAAAAACAGCCGGAAACCAGCTTGAAAGACACGCCGTTTATAGAAAAGCTCAACGTCTTCCGCGCCGATTTTCTGGAACAATGGCGCGCCATGAGAGAAACGCGAACCGCCATCAAGACTTCCGAGAAAAAAGAATAATTCTGCCAGCGTGCTTTCATAAAAATATTCCCGAGCGGTAACATTCTCATAAACTATTCAAGTTTGTCAAGAGGATATTACCGAACGGGAATATTGAGTAATTCAAGCTGATTGACAGCAAAACGTCTCTTTACAGCGCTTTGGTCAGGATTTCCAGTAGCATGGCTTCTGTTACCGGGGGCTGGCAGTTGAGAACGCCGTCGGCGCAGAAGCTGACCTTTTTAACCCCTTTGACGATTTCCGGCAGGTCGGATTCTGTAACGCCTTTTTCGGAAAGCCGCGTCGGCATGCCGGACTCGCCGATAAATCGTTTGAACGAGGCGATGCCTTCGTCAATAACTTCCGCAATGGTTTTGCCTGCCGGGGAAATTCCCATCACGTTCACAGCAAACTGGAAATAGCGTTCCGGTTTGAACTGCTTCATATAGTCCATCCAGCTGGGCATGACCAGACCGAGGGACGAACCGTGGTTGATTTGATGCCGTGACGTAAGCACGTGCCCAACCTGATGCATGGGCGTCCAGGCGTCTCCCGGCGACGCCCAGCCGTTAAGAGCGCACGTCGCGCACCACATCAGCTCGCAACGAGCATCAGCATCAGTCGGGTTTGCCAGCGCCTTGGGCAGATTGACGACGATCGTTCTCATCACGCCTTCCTGCCACGCATGAAGCAGGTCGGACTTGGGCTGTCCATTAATATAGATTTCCAAGACGTGAGAAATCGTATCGACCGCGCCGCACGCCGTTTGGAACGGAGGCAGAGAGTACGTCAGTTCCGGGTCGAGAATCGCCAGTTTCGGGAACAGAAGCGGACTCCAAATATAGGACTTTTCTCCCAGAGCGCGGTTGCTGACAACGGAACAGTTGTTCATTTCGCTGCCCGTCGCCGGCAAGGTGGGAATCATCACCGTTGGGAGCGTAGACGTCGGAGGAATCGCCTGAATGTTGTCATGTCGGCTGTAGACCATGTTCCACAAATCGCCGCCGTTGTACTCTACGCCTGCGGCAATCGCCTTGGCTGTGTCCATCGCGCTTCCTCCGCCAACGCCGACGACGACGTCAGCGCCGAAACTCTTCGCCAGTTCAACGCCTTGAGCGACCATGGCAATATCCGGGTTGGGCATGACCTCGCAAAAGCGCTGTTCTTCCACGCCGGCGGCTTTGAGCAGTTCCGACAGTTTATCCAGCGTCGCGGCGCAGCCTTTATCGGAATAGGAAACGACCAGCGCCTTTTTCCCGTACTGGGCAATCTTTTGCCCGGCTTGAGAAAAAACGCCAATGCCAAACAGAGCCTTTACAGGATTGCTGTATTCAAACGAATTCATTATATTTCTCCTTTTAGTTACGAGTTACGAGTTGCGAGTTGCGAGTTGCGAGTTGCGAGTGGTAAGTGGTAAGTTGGACGCTCGCTTGCGTACTTCTCACTAACCACTAACTACTTACCACTCCTTCTATTACAATTACACCATTCTGATTGTTTCTGCAAAAAACATATTCAGAACGTGTTTGTCAAAGTCTGTAATAACTTCAATATTGGGTCTGGACGGGGACTGAATTCTTTGGTCAAAAACAGTCATGCCTGTTGTCAGTTCGCCGGAAATCTCAACGTCAACGTGAAGCTTTTGTCTGATGAACAAATCCGGATGCAGAATTGACAGCAGCGCAACGGAGCTGTTGACAAATATCTTCTCTCGCCCCAACCACTGGCGATAATTCCTAAACAGCGCAGATAAACTTTTTCGGAATCCAAACGCCGGATCCGCATCGCTGATCTGATTGATAACGTCCATTCCAATCGAAAACCGTGAAGCAACGTCTATCGGAACGAGGGTTTTAGTCAATTTGGACTGAAAAACTTCCTGAGCTGCGCGAGGATCGCAGTACACATTAAACTCGGCGCAGGGCGTGATGTTGCCTTCAGCAGACAAGGAGCCTCCAGATACAACCAGATGTCCAATCAAAGACCCGATGCTTGGATCAATCGTTATCGCGCGAGCAATATTCGTCAATGCCCCCAGAGTGAGAATTGTAACCTCGTTGGGATTGGATTTCACTACGTCAATAATAACTTTGGCAGCGCTTGGACGCTGAAGAAGGTCTACAACCGGAATGCCAACGTCGCCCAAGCCGTCTTGACCGTTTAACATGGAACCGTCAACGGACAAGCCGCCCAGCGGATCCTCCCCAACGCCAAAGCGAGGACGAGGACTCGGATCAATCAAATCCAGAATTGTATGCAGATTCTGCCCGGCGCGGGTTGCGTTCACTTTTCCAGGCGCAGACGTTACCGCCAAAACTTCCAAATTGGGATTTCGCAGAGCCAGCCAAAGAGCCAGCGTCTCCTCAATTCCCGGCGACAGATCAATTAAAAGTTTTCTTTTCATATCTATCTGATTTAAATGTATACGCGACCAATATCGCAATCTTTTTACAATATATCCGATTCACTAACGAAAATCAAGAATTTTCTAGAAATTTTTTAAAAATTTGAAAAAAAAACGCCTCTTGCCCTGTCAAAATAATAATCGATTGTGTATAATATCAGATGGGCAAAGATGTATGTAAACGTCTCAATATACTTTCACTATAGTCAGATTATTTTGGAAATATAGCGAGTCGTTTACAAATATGGATTACAAATTTACACATACAGTTACGATGATGTCAGACAAACGACTTGAAATCCGCAGCGGTTTTACGCTTATCGAAGTTCTGTTGGCTGTTACGCTTGGTCTGGTTTTGATGTTGGGCGTAGTGCAGATGTTTGCCATGGTCGGCAACTTTGTAACCGGATCGCAGGGATTGATGGAACTGGATCAAAAAGTCCGTTCAGCACAGATCATGCTCCAAAACGACCTGGTGCGATACACATCCAAAATGACGGTTCCAGCTGAATCCAATTCGGCAGACGGGTACTTCAGAATTGATGAAAACAACTCGACCGTTACTACCACAAGTCCGGACGCTCGCTTGTCAGATTTTTACACTAATCTAACAGGGATTGTTGGCGACAACGACGACGTTTTAACGTTCACCATTCACGACTTGGACTCGCCGTTTATTGGACGTAACGGAACAACGGTAGTCCATTCTCCAGACGCTGAAGTTAAATGGTTTGTTTATAAAAATGCCAATAACGTCTTTGCGCTTTATCGCTCTATTAATGTGCTTGATCCAACGGGGGCGCCCGCTGCTGCTGTAACTGGCAACATCAAGCATGCGTCCTTGTCCGATTTGGCATTTACCCCCGGCGCTGGCGGAAGTGGACGAGGACGAGGAGCCGTCGCTAACGAAACCAATTATCGCGTCGGCTCTGATGCCACTAGTATCGCCAACGCTGAACTCGTTTTAGATAATATTATCATATTTGACGTTAAAGTATGGGATACTGAAAAGCAGGAATACGTCGATTTAGGCAAAGGAACAACCTTTAACGCTAATCGAGGAAATACTTTCGATACCGGAAGTAAATTCAAAGTTACCCCTGCCAATTTAACTACTGTTTCAGAAACAGGGGCTGACACTAATAAAGTAGTCAACGCTCCCAACACGTCCAATTTCAGTCTTCCCAACGCTAAAATGGCGGGAATAACATTGCAGGGAATTCAGATTCACGTTCGTACATTCGACCCGTCTTCGGGAATTCTCAGAGACTTTACCGTCGAGCAGGAGTTTGTAACGCACTAAAAAACGATGCCGAAAAAGCCGTTTCGTCTTGAATCTGTTCTGAAATTGCGTCAAATGGAGCTGGATAACTGTCGGTTGGAATTAGCCAATCGACAGCGGCGGTTAGACGAAGTTCAAGCTCAGCTTAACGACAAAGAATGTGAACTGACTGTTCAAAACGGAATTTTATCTGACCTGTATTCCGGCGGATCGTTTTCTCCTGACGAGCTGATAAATCAACAGCGCTTTTGTAATCAGATTCTCAGAACGATTACAGCGCTAAAAGAAAAATATGTTCAATTGTCAAACGACGTCGCCGCTCAGCAGGACGTCGTTACAGAAGCCTATAAAGAAGTTAAAAAGCTGGAAAAGTTAAAAGAGAAAGAAAGCTAGAAGCCAACGACAATCCACTTCTCGCAACTCGCTCCGTGGGTTAAACCCCACGGCTATAAATATTAAACCGCTACGCGGTTTTTAAGGAACGCTATCGCGTCTGTTTAAATATCGCAACTTAATATGTCCTACCTGTTTACCTGCTGTCAAATCGGAGCGGAGAAGTTCCTCAAGCACGAGCTATCAGAACTGGCTCCGCAAGCGCATTTCGCCTTTTCCCGACCGGGGTTTGTTACATTCAAGTTTCCGGAAGATCGTCCAGCCACCGACAGGGTCGGTTCCCAATTTGACGTGGGTAGCGCCAAAACCAACTCTTTCGGAAGCATAACCTCATCCACTCGCCCGTGCGGCTTCGCACCGGAGGAAGGCGTTCCGAAAAGCATTTTTGCCCGGGCGTCAGGCGTGTCGCTGGAACGTTTGACAGGCGACGAAACTCAGCGGATTGAAAAAATCGTCAAAGAGCTGGAAGACGGGGACTATCAGGCGTTCCACGTCTGGTCAAGGGACGAAAAGCCCTCTGGTAAAAGCGGGTACGAAGTCGGTCCGACGGAAGAAGACGACCGCGTTGCCAACCTTGTCCGCTCTGCCCTGCCCTCGTCCGTTAGAAACAGGCTGTTGATTAACGAGCCGGTTGTAAAAGGCGATCGGGTTCTGGACTGCACCATTGTAGACCCGGACGTCTGGATGACGGGCTTTCATCGAGCAACGTTTACTGCGACGTGCTATCCCGGAGGAATGATCAACCTCGTCATGCCGCCGGAGGTCGTCTCGAGAGCGTGGTATAAAATGGAAGAGGCGTTGATTTGGAGCGGCTTGCCCCTGGAACCGGGCGCTCGAGTTGCAGAACTGGGTTCCTCTCCCGGCGGAGCGACGCAGGCGCTGCTGTCGCGAGGCTGCCAGGTGCTGGGCGTCGACCCGGCGGAAATGGCGCCGATTGTTCTGGCAAATCCCAATTTTCGGCATTTGCGAGGCAGAACGACCGAACTTCCCAAGAAGGAATTCCGTAAAATCCGTTGGCTGGCGTCCGACATGAACGTTGCGCCCAACTACACGCTCGACGCCGTCGAGGACATCGTCATGAACAAACAGGTCAGCATCCGCGGTTTGATTCTGACGCTCAAACTGGTCGAATGGGACTTGGCGTGGAACATTCCACAGTATTTAGAGCGGATACGGTCTTGGGGCTTTAACGTCATAAAAGCCCGACAACTGCAGCATAACCGACAGGAAATTTGCGTCGCCGCGCTGCAAACCCCGTTTAGACGCAAAAGCTGACAATATCGTTTTCGGTGATTAGTTAATTGATAAATCAATAATCGTTTGTGATTCATTCGAATTTTAAACACGAAAAACACAAAATAAGCGAAAATCACGAAAAGTTTATGTTTATAAAAATAATCCTTTCGTTTGTTTCGTTCTTTTCGTGTGTTTCGTGTTAAAAAATTTTTTGGTCGGACAAAACGCCTGTTTTTTAGCTCACAGGCGCCAACTTGTCGGATGAACCCACTTTCAGAGTATAATAGTATATATGTTTGGTCCGATATTTACTCGCGAATTGGTCGTATCTCCCGAACGGACAAAAATTTACGTTGCCCGGTCGATTTACGCCGCGCTGTTTCTTGCAATCTCGGCAACCGCCTGGCTATTGATAACCGGCTCTCAACAAATCCGGGACGTCGGCGATTTTGCTCGATTTGGAATTCGTCTGTTTTCCATTCTCGCGCCGCTGTCGCTGACACTTTCGATGTTCCAGTCGGCGTTGCTGAGCGCGTCGTCCGTTTCTCAGGAAAAAGACCGAAAGACGCTCGACCTGCTGTTGCTGACCAATCTCAGTTCGTACGAATTGACGGTCGGAAAGCTGGCATCGTCGCTGTTGCACGCGTTTATTCTGCCCTTTGCGACGCTGCCGGTTTTAATGTCGTGTACGGTTTTCGGCGGAGTGGACGCCCAGCAAACGCTTCGCGTTTTTGGTGTAACGCTGGCGTCGTCGATTGTCAGCGGCGCCATCGGGTCAGCCCTCGCGTTTCGCTGCGAAAAGACGTTTTTAACCATCAGCTTAACGCTTTTAACGCTCACCGCCTGGCTTATCGCCGGGGAGACGGCTCCGTACTGGACGTCCGTCCCCGCCTGTAACGTCAGCCCATATTCTGCGGTTTTGGCGGCGGCGGAACCGATTCAAACTCAGCCGCAGACGAACTTTTATCTGTTCTGCGCTTTGACAGCGATTTTAATTTACACGCCCGTTATTTTACGGGTCAGAATCTGGAACCCGCCGCGAATCGTCAAAGCGCCGGTTGTAGAATCAACCGCAGAGAATCCCGTCAATATTCATGCGGAAAACCTGATTTCCCGTCCTGTTTGGGACAACCCGATTTTATGGCGAGAGGTTCGCACTGCCGCTTACGGCAGACGTTTGTTCCTTTATCGGCTTGGATACCTTGTCATGGCTGGGCTTTGCCTGTACGCGGTTTTAAGCCAAAGTCAGACGGCGTCCGATTGTTTTTTCTACATCGCTCCGCTGGCGCTGTTGAGCCTCGTTTTGATTAACACTCAAAGCGTAACAGCCATTTCAACGGAACGTGACGGAAAAGCCCTGGACTTGCTGCTTTCCAGCGATCTTCTGCCGTCAGAATTCGTCTGGGGGAAACTGCTGGGCGCGTTCTGGAACTCCAAAGAAATGGTTCTGGTTCCGCCGATTTTGGTCGGCGTCGTATGGTTTTTCAAATCGATTTCTGGCGAATACGCCTTGTATTTGATAATCGGATATTTAATTTTAACCCTGTTCAGCGCAACGCTGGGGCTTCACTGCGGCATGATTTACGCCAACAGCCGTCAGTCAATCGGAGTCAGCCTGGGCGTTGTCTTTTTCCTTTTTGTCGGCGTAGCAGTCTGCCTGAGAATGATGCTCACCTTTAGCGGCTCGTTCCAGGCGCAATTTCAACCCTTTTTAGCTTTGATTGTCGGCGGCGGCGCTGGGCTTTACGCCGCGTTGGGAATTCGCAACCCGTCGTCAGCCATTGCGCTGGCGTCGTTTGGATGCCCCTGCGCGACGTTTTACGCTCTGGTGGCGCTGATGATGAATTACTCGCTTGGCGTGTTTTTCGTCGTCTGCGTTGCCTACGGTTTCGCCGTTGCCGCCATGCTCGTTCCCGCAATTTACGAATTCGATATTGTTTCCAGCAAAGCAGATTAGGCGCATTTACCATGACTGATCCCAACGCAACGCAACTGTTTACTCCTCATCAGCCGCCGTCCGATTTTTTCAATCTGTCGGTCGACAGCGGCGATATAGACATGCTCTGCGACGCCTACGACGACATTCTCAATCGCGGAGTTTCAGAAACCTGCGAAATTCTCCGCTTTGGAAAGAAACTCGGCGCCGGCGGACAGGGCGTCGTCTACCGATCTCAGCGCAACGGGACGGACAACTTCATATTGCCCGTTGCTCTGAAGATATTTTCCCCGATTCGTTACAACACGGAAAAGGAATACCTCAACGCCATGAACCTCATGGCAGCTGTTTCTACGCGAATCGCTCTGATCCAGCACGACAACCTGCTCAACGTTTCCAACTGGTCTCAACAGCAGCAAATCCGTATTATGGAAATGGAGCTGGTTGACGGCAAAGACCTTTCCACAATTATTCATCCTAAAACGCTGCCGTGGCTGAAAGAGCATTGTTCTGAAAACCGGTTTGAATCGCTCACCAACGTCGTTTTGGATTCCGGAGCCAAAAACCTGAGATTCAAGGCGGGCGCTGCTGTTACAATTATCAGCGAATGTCTCAAAGGACTCGGCGCTCTCCATCGGGAAAAAATCGTCCATTCAGACGTCAAGCCATCCAACATCATGATTAAACGCACCGGCTCCGCCAAGATTATCGACATGGGGTCGGCGTATTTGCTGGACAATCTCCCCAAGCGCCGTTCCTGTACGCCTGCGTACGCTCCGCCGGAAGTGTTGGACAACGACGAACCCACCGTTTTGAGCGACATCGCCTCTTTGGGATACGTCTTTCTGGAACTGCTTACCGGGAAATCGCTCTTTTCCAGACAAGGGACGCATTTACAGGAAAAGCGGTCGATTTGCTATCACATAGAACAGATTCTCGGCGAGCCGTTGTGTTACAATTCCGTTCTGGTCGAGTTCTGCAAAAAACTGGTCGCGCCCAACCCGGCGGATCGCTTCCAGTCCGCAGACGAAGCTGTTACATCGGATGCCAACGGCGCCGCAGCCATTCTGCGCCAACTGGTAAAAATGAACCTCGCCAGCGAGTATTCCAACGACCTGCGCGTTTTGCTGGAAGACCTGTCGGAAATGAACAACGACAATTAGCAGCCCTGTTCGCTCGCTGCAAGACAATATTACTCAAGGAGAAAACTCATGAATTCATGGAAAGAAGCCGTTGATCAAGCGGCTCAACAGTTTGACCGTCCAGACGTCAACCTCAGCAAAAACCTCAGTTCCCAACAGCGTCAGGAAGAGTTCGGAATCATCGCAGACCTGTCCGACAGGCAGGTTCGACAACAGGCGATTGAAGACGCCAAAGAACTCCTGTACAAACTCGGTCCGAGCGACGACGAACGCAATTCTTCAAAGTTCAAATAACAACCCTTTTTTCCCATGTCCCGGCGCAAACTAACGCCTGTCGAAAAAGCCCGCAGAGAAATCTACTCCGTTTCCTGTCTGGATATTCTCAACCATCAAAACTGGATGGCGCTTGCTCTGGAACAGGCACAGCAGGCGGCGCAAGAAGGCGATGTCCCCGTGGGCGCCGTTATCGTCCGAAACGGAGAGCTTATCGCCGCCGCAGGAAACGCTCGACAACGTCTTCAGCGCCCTACCGCTCACGCTGAAATTTTGGCAATCGAGCAGGCGTGCGAAAAACTCGGGACGTGGAACCTGTCAGACTGCGCTGTTTATGTAACGCTCGAACCGTGCTGTATGTGCGCCGGGGCGATTCTTCAAGCCAGAATTCCCTTGGTCGTCTACGGAGCCGACGACCCCAAAGCCGGCGCAGTCAAAACGCTTTTCTCTCTGCTTAACGATTCCAGACTCAACCATCGCTGCGAAGTCATTTCCGGCATCCTCGATACCGCCTGCGGAAAAGTTCTTACCGATTTCTTTCAGAAAAGAAGAGACGAGAAAAAAGGCTAGATTGTCAAACGTGTGTAATCAATTATAGTTAATGATTACCAATACTTTTTATTATGAACGCAGAGACCGCAGACTACTCGCAGAATACGCAGACGGGCTGGGAATGTGGCGACGACGCCAACTTCGTTGTCTACGCCACGATTCCCGCCCGATATGACACATGGACGCTTGCTTCTGCGCTCTCTGTGAGGAGTCCGCGTACTCTGCGTTCTTTCTAACTGTCATACAGAAATAATTAGAGTACACCCGCTACCGTTCCGCTCTAGCTGACGCGTCCGGCATCGGAACCAAATACGGTCGCATGACGTCGAGCGTCTTTGGACCGATTCCTTCCACCTTGAGCAGTTCGTTTTCGTCGGCAAAGGCGCCGCCGAGTTCATTTCTAACCCGGATAATTTCTCGAGCCTTCTGCTCGCCGATGCCGGGAATGAGCGCAAACTCCGTCCAAGGCGCGGAATTGACGTCAATTTGCAGCGGCGTTTCGACGTACGGCATTCTGTCGATTTCAATGACCTGATGAGTTACCAGCTCGTTCCAGTACATGTACCCGCCCAGCGCCAGCATGGCAATCGTACAGCAAACCGCCAGCGTGATCTGATCCCGATAGCGCAAAATGCCTCGCCATCGGTCTTCGACCTCGTAAATCGGCTCGCGCGCGTGCAGAGTCGGCAGGGTTTCAGAAGCGCGATGAGCAATCGCCGTCTCTGATTTCGTGAGTTTTCGGTCAACGCTCGGCGCCGTTTCGACAGAATTTTCTCTTTGTTCACTGTTCATGGCTTCCGCCCCCTTTATTTTAACTCATTTCCTGATATAATAAAGGGGTTGTCAAAAGTTTTTTGAGAAAGAATTTACCCATGAACAAACCGGACTTTCATCAAACCCGTTGGGACGCGGAAGTCGAACACGATTTTCGCATCCTGCTTGACCTGGCAATCCAGGAAGACGTTCGCGGCAGCGTCGACATCACCACAGACGCAGTCGTTCCGAAAACGGCGCGCGGCAAAGTTGTGCTGTCTTCTCGAGAAGAAGGCGTTTTAGCCGGCATGGCTTTGGTTCCCATTATTATGGAATACGCGCCGGACGTCAAATGGACGCCTTTCATGAACGACTCCGACCCGCTCTACCCCGGCTGTAAAATCGGGTCGCTGGAAGGAAACGCCAGACAGATTCTGCATATCGAACGGCCGCTGCTCAACTTTATGAGCCGTTTGTGCGGAATCGCTTCTCTGACGCATTTTTACGTCGAATGGGTTGACCTGATCGAAGGGAAAAAGCCGGGCATTTACGACACCCGCAAAACAACCCCCGGATGGCGTCTGCTGGAAAAGTACGCTATTCAATGCGGCGGCGGAAAGAACCATCGCTGCGGGCTGTACGATGCAATTCTCATTAAAGACAACCACCTCGCCCTGGCGTGTCCGGAACTCAAGCACGACTTGGACGAAGAGACGCTTTTCAATCCGGCAGAAGCCATCGCGCGAGCGAAAAAGTACATCGCCGACAAGAACATGCCCGACACGCTCATCGAGCTGGAAGTCGATTCTCTGGAACAACTTAAGATCGCGCTGCCGCTCAAGCCGGACATTGTTCTGCTAGACAACATGCCTCCCGCGATTTTACGTCAAGCGGTTGCCATGCGCGACGAGATGGCTCCGGAAGTCGAACTGGAAGCCTCCGGCGGCGTCAACCTCAAGACGATCGGAAAGATTGCCGCGACGGGCGTCGAACGCATCAGCGTCGGCTCACTTACCCACGCCGCCAGCTCGCTCGACATCGGCTTGGACTGGGAACCAATCAATTAGCAATTTGTAATTAGCAATTAGCAATTACGCTTCGCGCTCCCCAGTGGTTATTCGCAGGTCATCCGTTCACGGATTTTGGCGAGCCGGGGTGCGTAAGCCCCCGGGAAAATACCGATTTTCACCGATTGGTTAATGGTTTTCCTATTTATATATTCTCCCCTTGCTAAAGTTTTTTAGGAAGGGGAATATTTTTTCCTTTTTCACGTTACATTCCATGTTCTATAGTCCAATGAAAAAGTCATTTTTTCTTTCGTTTATTATGTCTTTCCTCGTTGTTCTTGCTCAGGCGCAGGACGTTCAGCGGTTAACGTTTACCGATACCGGCGATGCACTTATCAACCCGAAGATGGGTTGGACGATGCACTTTTATTCCAATCATCCAGAAAATTACGGATCGCAGCTGGAACCGTCCGATTCCCTTGATTGGTTTGAGGGCTGTTCGACCGTATACCTTCGGATTCCGTGGGCGTACCTGGAACCGGAAGAAGGACAATTCAACTGGGCTCTTCTCGACACGCCGGCACAGCGGTGGATTGCCGCCGGGAAGAAAGTCGCTTTGCGGCTGACGGCTTCCGAGAGTTGGCTCGAGTACGCGACGCCCAAATGGGTTTTTGACGCCGGGGCTAAATACACCCGGTTTTCGTGGAGAACGCACGGACCGGACGAAGATGGAGAACTCGTTGACCCGGTTTTTGACGATCCGGTGTTCCTGGAAAAGCTCGAGAATTTTCTCATGGCTGCCGGAAAGCGTTACGCTGGAAATCCCAACGTCGCGTTTATCGACGTGGGATCGTTCGGTCTTTGGGGCGAAGGGCACACCGGCGCCAGTTCGCACCTGTCACAGGAGGAAACCGTCCGAATCACAAAGATTCACATTGATCTGCATGTCAAGGCGTTTCCTGGAACGCTGCTGTGCATCAGCGACGATGTGGACGGGGCGGAAAATCAGACCGGCAAATATCCCGCGACGGATTACGCCCGATCGAAAGGCGTTTCCTTGCGCGACGACAGCATTATGGTTCAGAACCCGCCCCGGTCGTGGTTCCATGCGGACATGGCAGACCGTTTCTGGCGTGAGCTGCCGGTCATCGTAGAACACGAGCATTATGGAAGTTCCAAGGCGAGAGGCGCGTGGGATTCTGATCTGCTCGAAAAGTCCGTCGAGGACTACCACGCCTCCTTTATGTCGATTCACTGGCGTCCGCAGCAGGAATGGGACGAGTGCAAAGACGCGATTCACCGCATCAATTTGCGGCTCGGGTACCGGATTCGAGGGTGCTATCCATGCTGTCCGGCTGAAACAGAAATCCAAAACTAAACGCAAAAAGAAAATCGCCACCGCAATCTATGAATATCAAGCAGACTGCGA
>CACXSS010000006.1 GCA_902770245.1 uncultured Planctomycetota bacterium
CGTTGCTGAAGGCTACACACTCGATCACGCTGGCGCAACAACCGGTTCCGGCAACATCAATAAAGTCGGGAAAGGTACGCTTCGCCTGTCAGGGAACGCTTCCGAATATACCGGCGATATTAATATTAATGATGGTTCCGTTGATTTGGGATTCAATGACAGCGCAACGCTGACAAACAGCATTTCCGGAGAAGGGAATGTAATTATGTCTGGAAAAGGCAAAACGACCTTGACAGACGCTACGTATGAAGGTTCCACAACCGTTAATAGCGGTATTCTTTCAGCGGCAATCCTGTCAACCGACAGCGTTACAATCAATGGCGGAAAACTGGAAGTTGGAACTTTCGGAGGAACGCCGCCTGTAACAATCAACGGCGGTCAATTTGTTGTTGGAAATACGCCTGAAACCGTTTCGATGGAAATCAGCAGTCTGACGCTCACAAACGGCGGTTCTATCAGTTTTGACATGAACAGCTTTTTAGGCGACGACTGGGACTGGATAGAAGTTCCTACGTTAGACATGGAAAACGGCTTCATCAATTTAACATTTAACAATGGCGACGAATTAAGCTGGTGGAGCAATGCTGGCGAATATGGTTATGAGTTAATTAATATTACAGGATGGCTGGGCGGCGTTGATAACATGCAAGTAACAGTTGACGGCGTTGTAAGCCCCAGCTGGTGGTTGGACTATGACAACGCGGGTATCTATCTGATGGCAACTGAAGTCGCGCCAACGGGGTCCAAGTTCTATCTTGCCAACCTGCAATCTGACCGGGATGCTGAAAACTGGACAATCAATGGCGATACCAAACTTGGCGCCAAACTTGTTGCAGGCGACAATTTCAACGTTACATACGGGAAGCCTGTTATTTTGAACGCAGACGGCGAATTTGAAGTAGCTGACAGTTACAATTTGACGCTCAACAACGTCTCCGGTTCAAAAGCGTTGAACAAAACGGGGTATGGAACGCTGACTCTCGCAGGAGCTAATTCCTATACCGGAGCTACTACAATTTCAGCTGGTACGTTGGCTTTGACGGCGGAAAACGCGATTGCCAGCTCTGCTTCCGTTACAAACAACGGCGCGATTACAATGGGCGCCGCTCAGAAGCTCAACAATCTGTCAGGAGCTGGAACAGTTGACAACGGCGGATACGCTCTGACGCTTAACAACACTACAGCGACTGAATTTTCCGGCGTCATTTCCGGCGCGGGCGCTTTGGTCAAGACCGGCGACGCGACGCTGACTCTGTCTTCCGCTAATACCTATACCGGAGGAACGACGATTAACGCCGGTACGCTCAAGGTTGTCGCAACCGGGACGCTTGGAACTGGCGCTGTTACAAACAACTCGATTCTGGAATTCGCTCTGGGAGAAGGCGAGTCAATGGAAATTGGTTATACAATTGCCAATAACGGCTCTGGCAAGACGGTCAAAACCGGGGCGGGAAATCTTTCTCTGACCTCAACGTCCACTGGCAACTTCGAAATCCAGGAAGGAACAGTATCGCTTGTCAACAGTCTGAACAATACAACCAAACGATTCGGTCAGGTTACCATTGGTCAGGGAGCTACCCTGCTTGGCGCCTCGAAAGACTCCATTGGACACAGCGACACACCGACGATGATCATTAACGTCTACGGTACGTTTGACTCTTCCGTTTCAAACGAAACGTTTATCAATACTCAACTTCACATGTACGGCGGTACGGCGAAGGCGTCCAGCGGCAGTACGTTTGATTTATACAACAACACTGCCAAAGTTTACTCTCACGCATTGCAGGGCGCGACTGCTGAAGATCCAACCATTTCGACGATTTCGGCTGTCTGTCTGGTTCGCAATAACGCAACAATCGACATTACGACAGACGCCAACTCGCAGCTGTCCATTACCAACGTTATTCAGTCCGAAAACGCCAACGGTAAGATCGTTAAGTATGGCGCCGGTACGTTGTATTTGACAGCGGTCAACACCTTCCAAGGTGGATTTGATATTAAAGAGGGACGAGTGATTTCTAGCGGACCAAACTCTTCTCCCAGCAACTTGGGAACAGGTCCGATTACTATTGCGTCTGGAGCGACGCTGGATTTACGAGAAGCAAACCAGTTTGGTTGGGGAGCAAACTCTCCACCCGACGTTACTATTCGCGGTACGCTCATTCCTCAAAACTATACGCATATTAAAAACCTGAATCTGGAAAACGGTTTGATTGAAAAGGAAAATAGCTATACCGATGGCGGAACGGGTTTGGACTTTGCAACTCGAACGGGCGTTATAACTTCAACCGGTAATTCGACGATTAAATCTAAAATCCATATTAATAGCGGCGCTAAGGCAACGTTTAACGTTCAGTCTGGTACGTTGACCGTTGACGGCGTAATCAAAAGCGACGGCGGATTTACCAAGACCGGCGCTGGTACGATGAAGCTGACAGCGGCTAACAAGTATTCTGGAAACACTGTCGTTTCCGGCGGTACGCTGCTTCTGACAAACTCTGGAAGTTTAGTTTCGCCTAACGTTACTGTTAACGCGGATGGAACATTCCAGACCGGCGCAAATATTAACGTAACCAACGTTGTTCTTGACGGCGGCTCGTTTGTCATTGGCGAAACTGCGGCATCGGCTGCAATTACGACAGCGTCCTTGACGCTGAACAGCGGAACGGTCTATTTCGACATGAACGGTTACACCGCGTCTGCTAACGATTACGACAAGCTGCTTGCGACTTCCGCAACGCTGACCTCGGGCGTAATCAATTTGACGTTTAACAACGGCGACGAAACCTCGTGGTGGAACAACGCGCCGGAAGCCGGATACGTTCTGATGGAAACCAGCGGTCTGACTGCGGATTTGACTAACGTTCAGGTAAACGTTGGCAGCGCCGCAACGACAAGCTGGTATCTGGCAACGGCTGACAACAATCTTGTTCTCAAGAAACTGGACGGTCCGGAACCGCCGGAACCGCCGACTCCGACTTCGGAATACTATAACGTCAATTCGGCTGACATTTCCGCCGCCAAATGGACGATTGACGGTACAAACAAGAAGGGCGTCCAATTCCTCGAAGGCGAACAGAATACAGCAACGTTTGCCAATCCGGTAGAAATGAACGCTGACGGAACGTTTGAAATTGGCGCAAATCGCAATCTTACGGTTTCAGGCGTCATTTCCGGCGAAGGCGACGTAACCAAACTCGGCGCAGGTACGCTGACCCTTTCCGGCGACAATACGTATACCGGCGACACGATTGTTTCAGCCGGAACGCTCAATCTGACTAAAACTGGTCAAAAGGGAACTTTGGCAACCGGAAGTACGTTAACCGTTGACGGCGCAACCTCTGTTGTAACAGGACATGGAGACATTTTTGGCTATACCACAGGAACCGTTGGAACAATCAATTTGACTAACGGCGGAACGCTGCACAACGATTCAACAGGCAATCACATAACCGTTGGCGCCGCAATCAACATGAACAACGGCGTTATTTCAGCTGAAAACGGTACAGGCAGCGCAACGTTTGGCAACTACGTTTTCGATAACGCTGTCAACGTCCTGGGCGGAACGGACAATATTATTAACGCTAATCGAATTACATTGCGTCAAGCTCCTGGCACGCCTGGAAATGCAGGAGGAAAGTTCAACGTTGCTGACGGAGCTAAATTGACGATTTCCTCGCAAATTTTCGATCCCGACGGGAATTTTGTTCCTCTGGTTAAACAGGGAGCTGGAACGCTGGTTCTTTCCGGCGACAATACGTATACAAAGGGAACTACCGTCTCTGAAGGCGTTCTTCAACTCACCGGCGACGCGGTCAAAGCGAACAGCTCGATTGAAATTGCGGACAACGCCACTTTGGAATACAACGTTCCCTCTGGCGAAAAATCGCTGGACTTCACAACCAGCAACACGACCGTTTCCGGCGGAAACGTTGCCAAGACGGGAGCTGGCAAGCTCAAGATTAAGGCGGACGGAACCCAGTTCAGCGCAAACAACTTTGCCGTCTCTGCTGGCGAACTGGACTTCAAAGGTCAGTACAACGGCGATTTGGTTGTCAAGACCGGCGCAACGCTTTCGCCGGGCAATTCCGTTGGAGACTTGACCATTTACGGCAACGCGATAATCGAAACCGGCGCGACTGGCTTGTTTGAGTTCAGCGCTTTTAATGAAGACCCGGCGCAGCAATCGTTTGACAGACTGTTTATTGCCGACAACGGCTCGTTTGTCATTGACTCCAACTCGGTTATCAAGCTCTACTTTGAAGCTGGCGACGCTGAACTCTGGGCGGCAGAAGGCGCAGAATACAAGCTGGTTTCCGACGAAGATTTTGTCAGCTCAACAACCGACATGAGCGGTTTGTTAGGCAACTTTACAAACTTCTTCGGTTTGGAAGGCAGGGTTGACGGTCTTTACCTGCTCGGTCTTGGCGCTGGTCCAATTCCGCCGGGACCGGGAACAGGCGTTCCGGAACCGTCAACGTGGGCGTTGCTGCTCCTCGGCGCTTTGGGAATGTATTATATTCGACAGAAGAAAAATCGATAAATTATAGGTTATCGATAATTAATATCGGAGTGCGAGAGTGAAGCGTTAGCGAAACTCTCGCTTTCACATTCAACAACAATTAATAAAAACTTGTCAGGATTTTATGAAACGTAACGGATTTACACTTGTTGAATTATTGGTTGTCATCTCGATTATCGCCGTATTGGTCGGCTTGCTTTTGCCAGCCGTTTACGGCGCCAGAGAGTCGGCGCGTCGTCTGACCTGCACCAACCATATTCGTCAGCTGGCAACCGGCTGTCATAACCACGAAACGGCTCACGGGTTCTTCCCGACTGCCGGCTGGAACAACGTATGGGTTGGCGACCCGAACGCTGGCGTTGGGCGGCATCAGCCCGGCGGCTGGATTTTTAACGTTCTGCCGTACATTGACCAAACCGCTCTTCACGACAAAGGCTTGGGCAAAAAAGGCACAGAATTACGAAATGCCTTGATGGAAATGGTCCAAACGCCGATTGCGGTTATGAACTGCCCAACTCGCCGTAAAGCTGACATCTGCAATAACGTTACCGCTATTACGATGAATAACGCCGGTCAGCCAGCCTATTATTGCCGAACAGACTACGCCGGCAATGCTGGTTCGTATGGAAAAAACATGTACGGGTCTTTCCCCAACACTGGCAAGCCGGATTTTGATCAGAAATTGGCGAAGGGAGATAATTGGCCCGAAAACTCCAATCATCGCATGAAAAACAACGGTATATTTTATTGCGCTACCGAGATTGGCAGAAACGATGTTACCGACGGTTTGAGCAATACCTATATGGTTGGAGAAAAATTCGTCGACGCGAAAGCCTATAACGGCGTTGCTCAGTGCCGCGGCGATAACGAATCCATGTACGTCGGGCACGACCCGGACGTTCTCCGCTGGTGCTATGGTCGAACTGCAGAGGATTACGACGCCGTCAACAACGACGCCGCTCTCAAAGGCACTCAGGATTTATACTTTGAAACAGGACGTAAAGACGCATACACAGTCGCAAACTTCCTTATGCCGCCGCTGCACGACATCAACAACGTTCCAGGCGGGTTCCCGTGGCAAAACTACTTCTGGCGATTTGGTTCCGCTCACGCATCGTCTATGAACATGGCGTTCGCGGACGCGTCCGTTCATAGAGTCCATTACGGCATTGAAGGACAGATTCACGCCCTTCACGGCAGCCGCAAAGACGGTCAGATGATTCCGGATACAAAGGAAATTAAGTAATTCTAGTTAGCGGGCGTATCGCATGCCCGGTTAAGGCGGCGGCAGTCGGGGAATGCGGCGCCCATAGGCGCCGCCTTAACCTGCGACCCGCGACGATGTTTGAGAATTTCTGGTGGGTATCTAACCAGTTTCCTGCCGAGAAAGAAGAAGATTATTTGCGACTCTTTGGATAAGGCGGCAGCAAGCCGCCGCACTCCCCGAATTTCTCCCCCCCCTATTTACTTCTAAAAGTCTTTCTGATAAAATATATACATAAGTGTATCTTGCCGATGGCAATATCCCCAATCATTCAACCCCACAGATTAAAAATGAGAATATTCTACTCCCTTGCAGCGCTGTTTGTTTTGACTGTCAGTTCCGTTTGCTTTGCGGCGTGTACCCCGTTCGACAAATTGCCGGAACAGGCGCAGCAGGACTTGATTACAGACTGGACGTTTCAGGCGGACAACAGCTTTACCGCCGAGAAAATCGCCAACGAGATCCGTTGGGCGAAAGAAGCCGCCGAGAGAATCGGGAAGATGTCGGGAGCGCCGGATTTGTCTTCGTACGTCGCCAAGCTGGACGAACTGGAGGCGAAACTCAAAGACGTCAATCCCGACGAAGCCGAGGCGTTACAGGCTCTGTACTTTGACGTCCGAAAAGTCAAGCGTGACGTCGTCTTTTCCAACCCGCTGCTGGATTTCGATTCCATTTTGATGGTTGAGAACCCGTACCCGCGCGGAGACAAGGACGACAAAACCGATCAGTGGGGGCACGAAACGCGTCATCGCAACGGGTTTGAGGGCGCGGACGGTGGGCGTCTGCTGATTATCGGCTTGAATCCCCGGGACGTCAAAAAGAACCTCTCCGAGGGCATGGGCGGCGCGTTTTGGCGTCCGGACTTGTCCTACGATGCGAAGGAAGTTCTGTTCTGTTACAAACCCGTCGGGGAGAAGTCGTTCCATCTGTACAAAGTCAACTCGGACGGGACCGACGTTCGTCAGCTCACCCGCGGCGACTACGACGACCTCGACCCGGTTTTCGCGCCGGACGGTCACATTATTTTCTGCTCGTCGCGGCAGCACAGCTACGTCCGCTGCATGCCCATGACGCACTCGTTTGCCGTAACTCGCTGTGACGGCGACGGCAAAAATATCTACGTCATTTCCGCTAACGGCGAGCCGGAGTATATGCCCAACATTCTGCCTGACGGGCGCGTTATTTACACCCGCTGGGAGTACACCGACAAAGCGCTCTGGCGCGTTCAGGCTCTCTGGACGATGAACCCGGACGGCACGAACTCGCAAACGCTCTGGGGCAACCAGTCCGCCTGGCCGGACGTTTTGACTGAAGCCCGCGCCATTCCCGGGTCGAAGAAAATCGTCTTTACCGGCGTTGGACACCACGGCTGGTTTGACGGCGCTGTTGGGTACATCGACCCGACCAAGGGCATGAACTATCCCGACGGTCTGGAACGAATCACCCGCGACGCCAACTGGGCGGAAGTCGGCAACGGTCCTAACGACCCGCCTGCCAGCTACGACTTCCATTCCGCCGGGAAGTTCACAGCGTACAAGGCGCCCTACCCTTTGTCGGAAGAATACATGCTCGTTTCCGCTCGCACGGGCGGGAACCTCTATGGCGGCAGCCATCGAGGATTGTTCTTCAAGCTGTATCTGCAGGACGTTTACGGGAACAAGGAGCTGATTTACGCGGCGGACAACTCCAACGCATGGTACGCCATGCCGTTCAAGCCGCGGCAGACGCCCGCCGTTCTGCCGGATAGAGTCGACTGGCCGGAAATCGGCGTCGGCGCCCAGCCACGTCCCGGGTACTTGTACTCCAACAACGTTTTCGACAACGCCCCCGCCGTTCTGAAAGAGAAAGGCAAGGCGATTCGCGTTATTCAAATGGATCCCAAAACGTACACGACGTGGCACAAAACCGTTCAGCACGACGGTCCTGCCGTTTCGGTCTTTCAGGCGGAAGGCGTTAAGAGAATTCTCGGAACTGTTCCGATTGAGCCGGACGGGAGCGTATTCTTTGAACTCCCCGCCGGGAAATCTGTCTATTTTGAAATGCTGGACGAAAACGGGATGGCGATTCACGTCATGCGATCGTTTACCAACGTCATGCCGGGCGAAATTCGCGGCTGCTTTGGCTGTCACGAGTCCAACCTCGCCACAAAAGGCAACCAGCCCAGCAAGGGCATGAACATGGCGATGAAAAAAGGCCCGCAAAAGCTCACGCCTCCCACCTGGGGAACCGGCGAGTCCATTTCCTACATGCGATTCGTTCAGCCGGTTCTGGACAAGTACTGCGCTAAATGCCATCAGGATCCAACGTCCGATGCGTTCAAAAAGCTCAACATGATTTGTCGCCCGTCGTCTCACCCGTGGAAAGAACAGGTCGGCACGCGTCCGGGAGAATCCAGCCCGTTCTGCGAACCGTATCTGACCCTGGTCAGCGGCAAATGCGTTTGGGGCGACGTCAAAAAGAGAGATGAACGCGGCGTTCCCGCCAACCTCGCGGGCTTGTTTGTCGTGGAAGGATACGACCGTTACGACCCGGCGAACATTGTAACGCTTCCGCCGTACTCCGCGTTCAGCCCGGTCAGTAAGCTCATTCATAACGCCTGCTCAGGCGAACATCACGGCGTAAAAGTAACAGGAGAAGACCGGGAACGGCTTATCGCCTGGGTGGACTGCAACGGTCCGTATTTGGGCGACGAGGAGATTCGCGCCATGTACGACCCGGATACGTACGTTGTCGAACACGTCCCGCCGATTCGCCCCCGCGTTGGCACCGCCCCGGTTATCAACCGCTTCGACATCCGCCAGGACGGGGACTCCGAAAAAGTCGCCGGCGTTCCGCTGCGTCTGTATTCAAACGACGCCTTTGACGGGGAAATCGTCTTTGCCGCTTACGGAGCAGAAGATACGTTTATTGACGTTACCGAACTGGTCAAAAAAGAATTCCGCGGCAAGACTGTTACACAGCTGGGCAAGTACAACCTTCTTTTCGGCGACCCGGTCAACAAGAAGGTCAAAACGCTCAAGGTCATCGTCCGCTTCAAAGACGGCAAGGTCAAGGAATATCAATTCCAGGAAGACTCGCCAATGGACTTTAAGATTATGTAACATTTCGGAGTGCGGGAGCGAAGCTCTCGCTTTTACCTTGACGGCGAAGCCGTCAAGTACTAAAGTCCCGCTATTTCCCACAGACGCAGCCAAAATTCTTACTGGGTCGCGGACGAAGTCCGCCGAAAAAAAAACGAAAATCTTTGTTCTACGCGAAATGTTTGACGAAACCGAAAATTTAATTTCGATTAGACAAAAATGATTAGGGAAGCGGACTGCGTCCGCGACCCGAAATGGTTTCTTGCTACGTCATTGGCTTTCAACGGGACGTTTGACAAAGCGGCGCCAAGGCGCTGCGCTCCGAAAGATTTCACTTTCGCTTTGCTCACACCCACGGGTTTACCCCCGCGGCTCGCCTAAGCGTAATTCCGCTCCCGCTGATTGCTCTATTATCGCCTTTCATTTTTGCTCGTCCCAGGGGATTGCTTTTTATTACTCAATATGATAAACTAAAATTATTCTCTAACTGGATAAACCATATAAATAATCACATAAACCAAAGAAAGGATCGAACATGAATAACTTTACACGTCGAAATTTTATTAAAACGTCTTCATTTGGTCTGATTGCCGCTGGAGCGATGAGTTGGAACGGCGCTGCGAGGGCAGAGTCAATTCACGGCAAAACCGCCCGTCAGTCGCCGGACTGGCTGGCGAAAGGGATTGTCTATCAAATAAGTCTGCGCGGGTTTACCGAACAGGGAACGCTCAAAGCGGCTGAGGAAAAACTCGAGTCTATCGCCAAACTGGGTGTAACAGCGGTTTACTTGTGTCCGGTTTTCGTATCAGACGACGACATGAACAAAGACTTTTGGAGCAGCCGTCAGAAGGCGTCTGGAATGGAAAACCCCTGCAATCCGTATCGAATGAAGGACTATTACAACGTCGACCCGGAATACGGAACCAATCAGGATCTCAAGGACTTTATCAACGCCGCTCACGCGCTGGGAATGCGGGTTATGCTCGACATGGTCTTTTTCCATTGCGGTCCAAAAGCGGTCTTTATTGAAAGCCATCCTGACTTCGTTCAGCGTAACGAAATCGGCGCTGTCAAAAACGGCAAATGGCATTTCCCCATGCTGAATTACAAGTCTCAGGAACTGCGCGAGTACCTCATTCAAAACATGGAACAGTGGGTTCGCGACTACAAGGCGGACGGGTTCCGCATGGACGTCGGCGACCTCGTTCCGCTCGATTTCTGGGCGGAAGCCCGCAAACGGGTCGAAAAGATTAACCCGGAAGTCGGGTTTATCAACGAGGGAACGAATCCGCAGTCTCTGGTTGAAGCGTTTGACGTCAACTACAGTTTCTCGTTTATCGGAACGCTCAACGACGCTTTTTGCGGACGCAAGCCGGCGTCTGCCTACAGAAGCCGGTGTCTGTCGATAGCGTCACAAAACGTGCAGAACGCGCGATTCCTGCGATACATCGACAATCACGATATCGCCAGCGACAAGCGGTTAAATCGCCCGGAAAAGCAGTACACCTTCGACGGGGTAAACGCAGCACTGACGCTCCTGTTTACTCAGGACGGCGTCCCGATGCTTTACGGCGGTCAGGAGGTTGCCGACGTCAGCCCGCAGTGTCTGTTTGGAAACACCGCTCAGGCGAAGAAAGCCAATCCGGACAACCCGGCAGTGTGCGTGGACTGGTCTTTGGCTCAGACGCCGCAAGGGCTGGCGCGAACCGCTCTGATTCAGCGTCTGGCGGCTCTGCGGCGCTCAAACGACGTCTTTACTGCGGGAAAAATCGTCTGGCTGGAAAACGACAAGATGGATTCTGTTCTCGCCTTTAGACGCGAGCTGGGCGACAAAAACGCTCTGGTTGTGGTCAACGCGACGAAAAACCCGGTTAAAGTCTGGGTCAATTCCAAAGTCTCGCCGCAATTCGCGCCAATTCAAAACGGGACGTTTACCGACCTCAACTACGAACTTCCTCCGTACGGGTACGTGGTGAGAACGGACAGCGAGGAGTAGATGAACGCCGCTGTCTTGACAAACGTTTTTCGAACCGGTATAATATTCGATAAATGACGAAAGACAAATAGTTCATTAATTTGAAAGGAGCATACACATGAACAGAATTTTATCATTATTCGCCTTGGCTTTGGCGTTGACGGCGGCAGGGATTTCGAATCTTGCCGCTGAGGAAACCGAGGCGCAGAAGCCGGATATTGTTATCGCGGATTTCGAGACTGACAATCTCGACGGCTGGAGCGCTGAAGGGAACGCGTTTCAGGTTCGCAGCGCAGACGCTCTGTATTCCGGCGGGATGGGCGCGGTCTACGGCTTTCACGGTCAAAGGCTGATCAATACCCTTGCCAGCGTCGATAGCGACAACGCAACCGGAACGCTGACGTCCCCGGAATTCAAAATTGAACGGAAATACATCACGTTTTTAATTGGCGGCGGGAATTTCCCCGGCGAAACGGGAATCGCTCTTTACGTTGACGGGAACAAGGTTGCGGAGGAAACCGGCTTGTACAACGTTCCGCGTCAGGGCGACGAAGGACTCAAACTCCGATTCTGGGATGTAATGCAATATCAGGGCAAACCCGCCCGGATTGTCATTTTCGATAAAAAATCCGTCGTCAACTGGGCGCATATCAAAGTCGACTACATCCTTCAAACGGATGTAACGCCGGATATTTCATCCAACGTCATTTCCGCCGTTAAAGATTCCGCTCCCAAAACGTACGACCCCATGATTTTCGGGCATTTCATCGAGCATTTTCATCGTCAGGTTTACGGCGGCATTTTCGATCCCGGCTCTCCCCTTTCCGATGAAATTGGGCTTCGTAAAGACGTCATTGAGGCTCTGCGGGAAATCAAAGTTCCGATCGTTCGATGGCCCGGCGGGTGCTTTGTTTCCGCCTACCATTGGAAAAAGGGCGTCGGACCGAACCGTCAGCCAACCTGGGACAAGGCTTGGCACGTTGAGGAACCCAACACGTTTGGAACTGCAGAGTACGTTCAGTGGTGCCGAAAAATCGGGGCGGAACCGTACATCTGCACAAACGCCGGGACGGGAACGCCGGAAGAGATGAGCGACTGGGTCGAATACTGCAACCTCAACGTTGGAGAATTCGGCAGGCTTCGTCAGGCGCACGGGTTTAAAGAGCCGTTCAACGTCAAATACTGGAGCGTCGGCAACGAGAACTGGGGACGTCACGAAATGGGCGCCAAAACCGTCGGCGAATGGGGCGACTTCGTCCGGGAATCCGGCAAGCTCATGCTCAACACCGACCCCGACATTAAACTCTTCGCCGCCGCGCTGCCCAACGAGGGCTGGACGCTGCCGCTGCTGGAAAAAGCCGGGTATATGCTGGACTACGTTTCCATTCACGGGTACTGGGATTCCCTGGCAGGCAGAAACAATCCTTCTCCGTATATGGCGTGCATGATGAGAACGCAGAGTCCGGAATCGTCCATTCTCCGCACGATCGCCGTTCTGGACAAGACCAAAATGCGCGGACGCGTTTTCATCGCCTTTGACGAATGGAACCTTCGCGGCTGGCATCACCCCGGAATCGGAGCTGTTCATCCGCACATGGACGTCCAGGCGCGTGACAAGAACGACATCAACTCCACCTATACGATGGCGGACGCTGTCTTTTCCGCCTGTTTCCTCAATTCCTGCCTGCGGCATTGCGACGACGTCAAAATCGCGTGTTTCTCGCCGATTGTCAACACGCGCGGGGCGCTGTATGTCTATCCTCAAGGGATTGTCAAGCGAACGACGTACCACGTTTTCTGGATGTACGTCAATTTGCTGGAAAAGAACGTTGTGCCGATTGAGATTAATTCCGAACCGCTGCTGTGGAACAATCAGCAAACGCCGAAACTCGACGCCGCTTTGAGCGTCAACGACGACAAGACGCGTTACGTTCTGGCGGTTGTCAATAAAGACCCTCAGAACGCGGCGGAAGTCAAGCTGGATTTCCTTTCCGGGCTTAAAGACCTCCCGACGAAACTGGAAGCAACCGTCCTCAGCGGCTCTTCTCCAGACGACTTCAACGACGTCGACGCTGAAAATCGCGTCGTCCCGCAGAAGACGACAATTGAAGTCAAAAACGGGAAAGTAACGATCGCGCCGCACTCGGTAACGTTTATCGTTATCCCGATTAAATAGACCAGAGACATGATTGTTATTGATTCATTCCAAAAGCTTAACCATCAAAACAAACATGAAACTTCAAACATCCATTTTGATTACTGTTCTTTTACTCAGCTGTTGCGCCTGGGCGGACGAATCCCGTCCGACACTTTGTAAAATCGACATTATCGTCAACAGCGAGAACCGCGGCAACGAGGCGTTTCGCGCCTGTGACGGCAATCTGCATACGTTTTGGCACACTCGTTTTGACGCTCCCGCTGTTGAGCCGCCGCACTGGATTGCGCTGGATCTGCTGGAGCCGATGACCGTCGAGGGTTTCGACTACACGCCCCGGGAAGATTTGACCAACGGCACGTTCGAGAACGTCAAGGTTTACGTCTGCGACAGTTTGGAGGACAAAGGCGAACCGGTCTGGACGGGCGTCGTTTATCCGAAGTACGAACAGCCGGTTAAAACGGTCAGAATTAACTTCCCCGCGCCTGCGACGGGTCGTTACATTTTCATTGACGTTGTCAACGCTCTGAGCAACATCGCTCGCGCGTCTGCGGCGGAAATTCAGCCGATTGTCAAGGGAAAGACCTTTCTTCACAAAGACATTGTAGAATTCTACGAAAACTTGGGCATAAATCCCGATCTGGTTATTCAAAACGGCTTGATCGCTCCCCGCCTTGTTAATCAAAGCGTTCTTTCCGCCAAGGCTTTGCCGAAGGGAATTGTCAAGAATGCGGACGGCGTCGAGATTGAACCGCGGTTCATGATGCACGAATGGATGCTGACGCTGCTCGACAAAGCGGAACAGCGCTGGATCGAGAATTACGAAAAGGCGAAAACGCCGGAACAGATCGCTCAGTATCAAAAAGAGCGCAAGGATTTCTTCTTTAAGCAAATCGGCGCCTTCCCGGAACGAAACCCGCTCAATCCAGTTGTAACAGGAACAGTTCAAAAAGAAGGGTACACGGTTGAAAAAGTTCGCTTTGAATCGCAGCCCAACTTCTGGGTAACAGCAAACCTGTTCCTGCCGGACGAAACGAAATACCCCAAGCCGTGGCCCGGCGTTCTGGTTGCTTGCGGTCATTCCGCCAACGGGAAAGGCTATACTCAGTATCAACGCGTCTCCGCTCTGCTGGCTCTCAACGGCATGGCGGCTTTGATTTTCGACCCGATTGATCAGGGCGAACGATTCCAGTTCACCACGCCCCGCCCGCCCATTTCCGTTCACGCTCACAACCTGCTGGGAATCGGCTCGATGGCGTTGGGACGCAACACGAGCTGGTTTGAAATCTGGGACGGCATGCGCGGAATCGATTATTTGCAGTCGCGTCCGGAAATTGACCCGAAGTCGATTGGCGCGTGCGGTCTTTCCGGAGGCGGAACGCAGACTGCATATTTCATGGCTCTGGACGAACGAATCGAAGTCGCCGCGTCGCTGTGTTACTTAACGTCTCTGACGGGCATGTATCGCCGCGGTCAGCCGGAATCCGACTCCGAACAGCATGTTTTCGGTCAGCTGGAATTCGGGCTGGAACATGCGGACTACTGCATCATGCGCGCGCCCAAACCGACCATGATCGGCTCTGCGACAAAAGACTTCTTCCCGATTAAACAGACGTGGGAGTCCTATAGATATTCCAAACGCATGTTCGGTTTGCTGACGTATCCGGAACGCATGAACCTGGCGGAGACGTTCAACACGCACGGTTACGACCTGACCTTGCGAGTAGCGACCGCTCGATTTATGCACCGGTTCCTCGTTGGCGGCAGCGAAGCTGTTGTCGGACCGAACAAGACCGACCCGATTGTCGAGCCGGAAAGAACGCTGGAATTGTCGGAAAAAGAATATCTTGTAACAGAAACTGGCAACGTTCAGAACATCCCCGGATCGAGAACGACGTTCGACATCAACCGCGATTACGCTAAGGAACTTGCTGCTAAACGCGCCGAGATTTGGTCACAGACTCCGGAAGACGAATTGCGAACGAAAGTCCGTCAGCAGGCTCTGTTCCAGGAATCCAAAGACGTTCCCGCCTTGACCGTTTTGTCGTCTGAAGACGTGCCAGAGCTAACTACTGCGGCTGAAGGTCAAACCCCCGCGTTGGCTGAAGCGAAGCGAATCGTATTTCAGGTCGAGCCGAAACTGTACTTGACCGCTCTTTGGCTCGTTCCGCTCAACGCGGACATGTCCAAGGCGACCCTTTTTGTCAGCGACAAAGGCAAAACGGACGGATTGGATATCGTCAACGGGCTTCTGGAAAGCGGCAAACCGGTATTGACTGTTGACCTGCGCGGCTACGGCGAAACGCAGCAGCTCAATCAAAATTACTTTAGATGCGCAAATTTCGGTCAGGACGGCTGGGATTGCTACTTCGCCTTTGACCTCAACAAGACGTACGTCGGGTTCCGCGCCGAAGACCTGTTCAACCTGAGCCGATACATCAAGACGGAACTCAAGGCGACGAACGTGGACTGCATCGCGGTAAACGAGGCGACCATTCCCGCTCTGCACGCGGAATTCTGCGAACCGGAGACGTTCGGTCATTTGACGGTCGTCAATACGCTTGTCAGCTGGACGAACATGGTCGAAAACGGCGGGTATTCCACAACGCCGTACGCCAGCGTCGTTCACGGCGCGTTACAGCTTTACGACCTGCCCGAACTCCGCGCCGCTCTGGAAAAAGCCGGCAAACTGACCGTCTTCGGTCTGCGCTGGGAAAAGAAACCGGAACCGCAAGAGTAGTTGCAAGAGATTTTTGTGTAACGCTTGCGACTGGGAGTGCGGCGCCACCTGGCGCCGCCTTGTCCAGCGCCCCGCTGACTTCCTGCGCCGCAGCCAAAAACCATTCTGGATCGCGGACGTAAGTCCGCCAAAGAATTTTAAGCCGCAAAGAACGCAAAGAACGCAAAGAAATGAAAGGCGTTAACGCAGTGAGCGTTAGCGAACGAAGTTACGCTTAATAGAAGCGTAATATCGCTCCCGTTGGTCTATCTATTACCGCCTTTCATTCACTCGCAACAATTAATATAATCATGAACGCATCTCGACGAACATTTTTGAAAACCGTTTTAGCTGGAACGTCGTTACTGGCGGCGCCCGGCATGTTAGGGCTAATCAACGCGGCGGAACTGGACAGCGCTTCCACCGCCCTTCTGGACGATTTCCTTTCTCCCCCGGAGGCGGCGAAACCAGGCGCGTACTGGTTTTTTATGGACGCCAATCTTTCCAAAGAGGGCATGGCGGCGGACCTGGCGGCGATGAAGCAGGCAGGGCTTGCCAGAGCGATCCCGCTGGAAGTGGCGCTGGGCGCTCCGAAAGGGAAGGTAGACTACATGTCGCCGGAATGGCTTGACTGCTGGCGTTTCGCGGCGGCGGAAGCGGAAAAGCAGGGAATTGAACTGACGATTCCCGCCGGTCCCGGCTGGTGCGGCGCGGGCGGGGCGTGGATTGCTCCTGAAAATTCCATGCAGCATCTGCGGTGTTCTGTTACAAAGGTCTCCGGACCGGGGCTTGTCAACGTCAATTTGCCGGTTCCTCAACCCCGCGTTCCCTATTTCGGAATGGGGTCGTTAGGACAGTTTGAAAAACAATGGCGGGAATTCTATAAAGACGTTGCCGTGATTGCCTATCCAACGCCAAAGCAGGAATACCGACTAGACAACTGGGAAGAAAAAGCGCTCTTTTATCGCGCCCCATATTCTTCTGGAAATATCAAGCCCTTTTTAACTCTCGACAAAACCGAGATAAATTCAGACGCTCTGGTTCCAGCCGATAAAATAATCAATGTTACCCGATTTATGGACGCCAACGGCGTCCTTCAGTGGACGGCTCCGGAGGGCGATTGGACGATTCTGCGTCTGGGACGCCGTCTGACGGGTCAAACGACGCGTCCGGCTCCGAGCGCCGGGTTGGGGCTGGAATGTGACAAGTTCGAGAAGTCCGGATTTGATCAGAATTACGAAAAGTTCCTGTCTCAATTCCTGGCGGTCGGAAAGTTTACGACTCTTCATCACGACAGCTGGGAGATGAGTTCTCAAAACTGGTCGGAGAATTTCCGCCGTCATTTTATCGAAAAGCGCGGATACGACCCGCTGCCGTGGACGCCTGTCATGTTCGGCGTTCCGGTTGAAAGCGTTGAGAAGTCAGAGCGGTTGCTTTGGGACTTGCGCCGCACGGCTCAGGAACTCGTTTACGAGAACAACGTCGAGTACATGAAACGCCTGGGGGCCAAACGCGGCTTGAACTTCTCGACCGAGGCGTACGACCTCAACCCGGCGGGCGATTTGTATCTGTTCCGCTCGGCGGACGTCCCGATGGGGGAATTCTGGTCAAAAAATTATGGATTAAATACAACGTACAGCGTTATCGAAGCGGTTTCAAGCGGTCACACGTGCGGAAAGAAGATTATCGGCGCAGAGGCGTTCACGTCGTCAAACGATAAATGGCGTCAGTACCCCGGCGCTATGAAACAGCAAACGGACTGGGCGTTGTGCGCCGGGATTAACCGATTTATCTTCCACAGAATGTTCCATCAGCCGACCGACGACAACCGCCCCGGATATTCGCTTTCCGTTCACGGCGTACATTGGGACAGAACGCAAACGTGGTGGAGCATGGCGGACGCGTATCATCTTTACGTTGCCCGCTGTCAGGCTCTGTTACAGCGCGGGCTGCCCTCGGCAGACGTCCTCTATTTAGACAGAGAAGATGCGCCGGCTGTATTTGTGCCGCCAACCTCCGCTTTAACCGGATACGATTTTTCAGATCGAAAGGAATACAATTTTGACGGTTGCTGCCCCGATACGCTTATTGAACGGGCGGCTGTCAAAGACGGGAAAATCGTATTCCCGGACGGCATGAGCTATTCCATATTGATTTTGCCTCAATGTGAAACCATGACACTTCGTCTGGCGAAAAAACTCAACGAACTTCATCGCGCCGGAGCGGTTATCGTTGGCTCGCGACCAAAACGTTCCCCCTCGTTAGCAGAACTGGAACAGGACGACCTTGTCAGAAGCCTCACTGAATTCTTGCCAGAGGAATCGTATGCATACGCCAACAATTCAAAATTTCATCTGGAACAAACGATTCAAAACGCGAAATGGATCTGGTCAGACGTCAATTATCATCGGATTACGCCGGGCGTTGAAAAGACGTTTGTTCGAGAAATCGACCTCACGGACGCCTATCGTGGAACGGCAGTTGCCGCCATTGCGGCAGATAACGCCTGTACGCTATACGTCAACGGGCAGAAAGTTGGGTCTTGCGACAACTTTAAATACCCTCAAATTCTCAACGTTGGCTCTGCATTTAAACCGGGTAAAAACATCATTGAAGCCGTCGTATTCAATGGAGGCGATGAACCCACTCCTGCCGGTTTTTTAGGGGCGTTAGAAATACTCGACGGCGCCAACGTCAAAACCGTTGTTACCGACTCCAGCTGGTTATGTCAGTCGTCCCCGGCTGCTGAACTGGGGCGATACAACATGTCTCCGTGGGGATTCCGCTATAACGGGGATTCGAATACCTATCCCAGTTTCTCTAACACTGTAACAATGCTGCAAGAAATGGGAATCGCTCCGGACTTTGAATCGACAGGCAATCTTCGCTGGATTCATCGCTTGGACGGCGCGACGAACGTCTATTTTATCGCAAGCTGTCTGCCAACTCCGCAAACGGCAGATTGTACGTTCCGGGCGACCGGCAAGTCCATTCAGCTGTGGAACCCGTACTCCGGCAAACGCTATCGGGTTGACGACAAGCAGGAATCCAACGGACGAACGACGATTCGAATTCCGTTTACTCAGTCGCAAAGCTGGTTTGTCATTTTTGAACCGGAACCGACTCAGGACGAGTCAAAACTGCCGCCGCTGTCAGACCTGCTCAAATCAGAAACCGACAAAAACGTCAAGACGATTGAACTGTCCCGATTTAGCGTTACATTCAATCAAAATGCCGCATCAGGAAGAAATTTGGACTCGGGGAAAGAAAAGACTGTTACATTTGAGACGCTCTCCGACTGGTCGAAAAGCTCTGACCCGTACATCCGCTACTATTCCGGTCAGGCGGTTTACGAAACGAGCTTTGACCTCGACGCTTCCGTCTTAAACGCGAAATCCGCCGTTCTGGACTTGGGCGCCGTCTGCGTCATGGCTCAGGTGGAACTCAACGGACAAGACCTCGGAACGCTCTGGCTGGCGCCGTGGACGGTTGACGTTCCCGTTGCGCTGCTGCGTCAGAAGAACAACGTTTTGAAAATCACGGTCGCCAACCTGTGGTGCAACCGCCTCATCGGGGACGCGTCCCTGCCGGAAGATCAAAAGTCCACGTGGACGTCCCATCGCTTTTACGCTCCCGGAGACAACCAGCTTCAGCCATCGGGACTGCTTGAACCTGTAAAGCTGAGCGTGGAGATGTAACAAATTAGCAATTGTCAATTAGCAATTAGCAATTATGCAAAGCGGGAGACGGTGGTTTCCCGTTTTGTTTTTTAAGCCGCAAAGAACGCAAAGCTATTTTTAAAACTTTGCGAACATCCTCCGCGCCTCCGCATCTCCGCGTGAGATTTAACGGGGTAATATCAATGATTATTGGTTATTCCAACGTTTTGTTCGCCGTACCGGCGAATGCGTAATTCCACTCCCGTTGGTCGCTCCATTACCGCCTTCCATTTCTTGCCTACTGTCTCAAAATTTTTTCTCACCCGCTCTTGCAATTCATTTTAGATTGTGTTAAAAATAATAGAAAAGACAAGGGGGCATTGCCTCAACACGTTATCCTACCAAATATTAAAAGGAGTTAAAATGAAGATTTCAAGACGTTCTCTTTTGAAGTCGGCGCTGGCAGGCGTTCCGATACTGGTTTCCGCCGGCGCGCTGGGTTTGGCGGACGAAACGGCGCCCAGCGAACGCGTTCGCGTTGGGATTATCGGTCAGGGCGGTCGCGGCAATTATATGCTTCGCGGCTGTCTTCCTCAAGCTAAAAATATCGAAATCGGCGGCGTTTGCGATATTTTCGAACCCCGTTTGGCGGGCGCTGCCAAGAGCTTCCCCAATCTTCCGCGGTATACCGATTTCCGCAAGATGATCGAGGAGCAGAAGCTCGACGGCGTTATGGTTGAAACTGTTACTCATCAGCGCGTTTGGGTGGGGATTCAAGCCATGTTGATGGGCGTGCACGTCTACATGGAAAAGCCGATGGCGCTGACGGTTAAGGAAGGCCGAGCCATGGTCAACGCGGCGCGCAAGCTCAAGAAGATCGTTCAGGTGGGAACGCAGCAGCGCTCTCTTCCGCTGTGCAAATGGGCGTGCGAACAGATTGCCAACGGCGCTATTGGACAGGTCAAAACGGTTCTCGTTCCCAACTTCGTTGGACCGTACCCGTTCCCGGACGACGACCCGAAATATAATCTTGACCCCAAAGACTGCCCGGAATGGTGGAATATCTGGACAAACCAGGCGAAACTCCGCGCGTGCTTGCCGGAAGTTCAAAGAGGCTGGGCGCGCTGGGCGGACTACGACGCCGGCGGGCTGTGCTTTGGCGTCTCCGGCTGGGGAACTCACGCCTTTGACCAGATGCAGATGGCTATCGGAACCAGTTTCACCGGTCCAACCAGAATTCGTTTGGAAGAACCGTGCACCGTTCAGGATTCCGGCAAGTATCCCAACCGCGCTTACGGCGAAGAGGAGACGGGCGTTCAGTACTACGGCATGGCGCGCGTTACCGGTCCGAGAGCCAAAATGAAGATGTGGTTCGACAACGGCGTTGAAGTCAGGTTTGAACTCGACGGCGACCGCGGTCCCGGCTTGGGCTGCATCGTCGTCGGCGACAAGGGCAAGATGGAAATCAACCGTCACAAAGTTTCGTCCAATCCTAAGGAAATCGCCGCCTCGCTGCCGGATGAATGCAAAAATAAACGTGACGAAACAGTTTACCATGCGGAAAACTGGGCGGATTGCATCAAGACCGGTCAGACGCCAGCCGCGGACGTCGAAATCGGTCAGCGGTCAACGACGATTTGCGAACTGGTCAATATCGTTCGCGCCGCCGCCCCGGTTGGAAAAGACGTCCACTGGGATCCCGTCAAAGAAGAATTCACCGATTTGCCGGAAGCGAACAAACTTCTTTCCCGCCCGCGACGCGAAGGCTGGGAATTGCCGGAAGTTTGATTAGTACTTAGTGCATAGTACTTAGTGCATAGGACGCAAAGCGATCCCCTTACTATGCACTATGCACTACGCACTATGCACTCCTAACCCTTAACCCCTATAACATCATGAAAAAACTCACACTCTTATTAGCTACATTTGCGCTTTGCGCGTCGTTCGCGTATGCGGAAGACAATCAGGCGCCCGACGGATACGTTTCCCTTTTTGACGGCAAGACGCTGACCAACTGGGAAGGCGACCCGACGTTCTGGTCTGTCAAAGACGGCTGTATTACAGGCGTTTCGACCCCGGATCACAAGGTTCCCTACAGCATGCACATCGCCTGGACGGGCGAACCTGCCAGCGACTTCGAACTGTTTATCGATTTCAAACTCACCAACGGCAACTCCGGCGTCATGTACCGCGCCGCTAAAGATGAACGCCGAAAATGGGGCTTGATGGGCTATCAGGCGGACATGGATTCCCGCAACGCGTACACGGGCATCATGTACGGCGAAGAAATCGGCGGAATTCTCACCGGCCGAGGTCAGAAGTGCAAGATCGGTACCGACAGAAAAGCCGTCGTTCTGGAACAGTTTGCCAATTCCAAGGATTTGGAGAAACATATCAACTTTGAAGACTGGAACACGTACCGAATCGTCGTCAAGGGCAACGTCATGACGCATTACATCAACGGCGTCATGATGAGCCAGACGATTGAAGAAGACCCGTCCCAGCTCAAATCCGGAACGTTCGGAATGCAGATTCACCCCGGTCCGCCGATGACCGTTCAGTTCAAAAACATCTATCTGAAGAAGCTGTAGGTAAGGCATTAGGCAAGAGGTAGTAGAAACGTGAAACTACTGCCTTTTGCTTTGAAGTTTCCAATGGATGATTTGTCGAAAAACGCAGACGTTACTGATACAGCCGACAGCGCTTTTGGCGTTGAGATAAATCGCGATATACCGATCGGCGACGGCGAGCGAGCGATTGCTGTCCTGTATGCTTTGCAGAAGGAGCGTGAGTCCGGCGCGGATTCCGGTTCAGCTGAATATCTTGCCCCTGAACTGACGGCGCAGATTGACTCGTTTTCCATGTACGACGTCGTCGTTGAGGAGTTGAGTCGTCTTCAAAAGGAAAACGTCTGCCCGGCTGTTCCGATTATGCCGCAGACGCGTTTGGAAGAACTCTTTCCCGCCAAAGGACGCGAAAAGAACTGGAAGCGATTTATCGATGAAATGCAGTCGCAGGATTGGGAAACGGGACGAGCGGAATTTCTCAAATTGCCGCGGTCTGTTATAAAATTTATATCCTTTATAAATGTTGCTTTTGTAGTTATTTTGCTCTTGTCCATCGTTCCGGTTGCAATACTCAACGCGTTTAACGTCATAGAGTGTTTCCCGCAGTGGCTAAGATATGTCTATTTTGGGATATGCCAGTTTTTGTTTTTCTATCTTGGATTTTATATTCTTATCTATTTTATTATAAACCTTCTGCCTTTCAAATTATGTACGAAAGAGTTTAAGGACGAATTCAATACGGTAGAAAAGCTGTCAAATTATCTCAAGGAAATCAACCTTTTCAGGATTGCCGACCCCGACGCGAAAACGCTTGCTGAATCCGGCTGTCCGATTCTAAAAAAGATACTCGCTTTTCTGTCTCGCAAGTCGCGAATTCCAGAATGTGAATTGAATCTGCAATCCCGACTGGATTCTCTATTCCATGGGAACAAAGCGTATTCCGTTTGGAATGGGCTGTTAAAGGAAATGACGAAAGAGAAATATAATCTGCCACACCTAATTCCGCATCAGCTTAGCTCGCACTCAGTAATTATAAACGTTTTTTTAATTTTTCTTTGTTGGTTTATTGGAGCTGGCATTGTAATTGGAAGTGGATATGGTCTTTATGTGAGCGAATTTATTCAATCGAAATCGGGTATATCAATAATTGACAGCTATATTACTAATCCGATATTAAAAGAGTTATACTTTTTGTTGATTCATTTTTTTCTGGGTTTTGTTCTTGTCCTGTTTCTTATAACGCTTGTTCTGGCGTTTATAGCCATGTTCGACTATTTTCTTTTTCCCAAATACAGCTTTCCCGTTCGCTATCAAACCGTTGGCAATCTTGTCAATCGGTTCCGAGCCGCCAACGCAGAATGGCTGGCTGAGAACTGTCCGGAATCGCTGGACGCCAAACTGCGGACGCTGGCGTTTCCCAACGCGAAACAAAAAGCGGTTATCGAGCGGTTAAAATCGGAACAGGAAAAGGAAGAAGAGAAGCTGGAGGATTTCTGATTATATCTTTATCACCCCGCTGGATCGGGGGATCATGTTCATCGGGATTTCTTCTGCGCTGAGAATGGTCAGGTAGGGAAATCTGTCCTGGAATAACGTCTGAACCAGAGCGCGGATTTCTGGCGCGGTTATCAAAACCGGCGGACGGCGCATCGTGCGGAGCTGTTCGATTTCTATTGCGAGTTTCTGGTTGAGCTGCGCTTTAAGCGATGGGGAAATACCGATTTCTACATCGTTGTCGACGATGCGACAGTTGTCGCGAATGGTCGTTTGCAGATCGGGCGAAAGCATAATCGCCATAATTTCGTTGTCGGAATCGGCGCAGGACGTGCAAATCGTTCTGCCGAGCTTTTGTCGAACACGTTCGACCTGTTCGATCAGATTCCCGGACGGGTTACTGCCCAGGACGTCCAAGATCTGTTCCAGCTGACGAATGGGAACGCGCTGTTTGAGCAGACGCTGTAACACCTGTTCGACGGCGGAAAGCGTCATGACGTTGGGAATCAGCTCGTCGACAACGGCGGGCGACGTCTTGCGAAGCTGGTCGATTAACGCCTTGGCGGAATCGCGCGTGAGCAGTTCGTCCGCGTGCAGAATGCAAATCTCCTTGAGATGATTGAATATCAATTCGGACGGCTCGCGAACGACGTAACCTTGCGCTTTCGCCGCCTCGGTTTGAGACTTGTCAATCCAGTAGCCCGGATTTTTGGTTTCCGGCTCGTGATCCAGCAGACCGGGAACGGTTCCGTACGCGTCGCCCAAATCGACGGCAAACGCCAAGTCCGGATAAATCATCTTTTTACTTACCGGCGTTCCGTGGAGATTGATTCTGTATTCGTTGGGTTCCAGTTCAGCGCTGGAATCTGTAACAGACACCTTCGGCAGAAGAATTCCCCATTCCCGGGCGAAATACCGGCGCGTCTCTCGAATCGCGTCCAGGAGGGAATTGTTCTGGGAAAAGACGCCTGTAATCCCGCGTCCGAGCTGAATTTCAATCGGATCGACGGTTAAGAGGTTGTCCACCGCCGACGCCTTTTCCGTCTCCTTCTGTTGAATAAGACTCTCGTCGCTGCGCCGCTGCTGTTCTTTTTTCCGTTCGTTGAGAATCCACGCCAAGCCAACAAACCCGGTTCCCAGCAGCATGAGCGGAATTTTGGGAAGCTGGGTCAGTGTGAGGAGGAAGAGAAAAACGCCCGTCGCCAACAGCGCGCCGGAATGAGAAAAGACCTGATGCGACACTTCCTCCGGCAGCTCGGTCTTTTCGGCGCTTCGCGTCATGAGCATCGCCGCCGCCAGGGAAATGAGCAGGGCGGGAAGCTGGCTTACCAGCCCATCGCCGATGGTCAGCCGGGTAAAGACGTCCAGCGCGTTTGTTACACTCATTCCTTGTGACATCCCGACTGCCAGCCCGCCGACGATGTTGACAGCCGTAATGCAAAGCCCGGCAATGGCGTCCCCGCGGACGAATTTGCTGGCGCCGTCCATCGCCCCGAAAAAGTCGGATTGCCGCCCCAGCTCTGCGCGCCGATTTTGAGCGTCCTGCTGGGTTATCAGCCCGGAATTGAGGTCGGCGTCGATAGCGGCTTGTTTCCCGGGGAGGGAATCCAGAGCGAATCGGGCGGCGACTTCGCTGATTCGCGACGCCCCTTTGGTAATCACCAGGAACTGAATCAGCACCAGAATCAGGAATATCACAACGCCGACAACCAGATTGGAGCCGGTAACGAAATTGCTAAAGGCGTTAATCACCTGTCCCGCCGCCAGCGCGCCGTCAGCCGGGGCGTTGGTAAGAATCAGTCGGGTGGTGGCGATGTTCAAAACAAGGCGAAACAGCGTTGCCGCCAGCAGAATCGTGGGGAAAACGCTGAATTCCAGCGGCGTGCGAATAAATAACACCGTCGAGAGCATCAATACGGCAAACGCCAGGTTGATTGACAGCAGAAAGTCCATCGTCCACGCCGGCAGTGGCGCCAGGAGAACCGCGACCGCCAGAATTATCGAAATCGGCAGCAGCGCGGCGCGGAGGTATCGTCCCCATGACGAGGACGGCGAGGAAACGGCGGTTATCGGAGTTGACGTTGACATGAATTTTCTGGACGCAGACGGTTGTCTACAGGAATCGAGCGCCCGGGAGCGAAAAAACAATTTCCGCCCCGACGGCTCTGTCAACGCATATAATACTCTTTTTTCGATTTTCTGTCTATATCAATATAGAAAGACAGGGTCGTTAGCACACGGAATAGACAGATGAAACGGATATTCACCAATTGAGAAACTGTGATTCTATTATAACCGAGTAAAAACACATAATTATAATTCTAAAATTGATAAATTAAGAAAGATAAAGAAACTTAGACAGACCGTTAACCAATCGGTGAGAATCCGTCTAATCCGTAAAATCCGTGTGCGGACTGACCTGCACTTTACCAACGGCGAGCGCGAAGCGAATCTCCTCACTCCTCACTCCTTATTCCTAACTAGCTTTCTGGGTTGACCCGTATATGCAGCGCAGCCGCCGGGCAGCAGCGTTCTCCTGGCGTTTTGCCGGGGCATTGTTTCAAACCGGCGCAGTTGAGGCAGATGGCGTCTTCCAGTTTCCGCCCTTCGGCGAACGCAGCGAGGCTTTCCATGGTCGTTTGGGCGATGTTCGATTCCGCCTCCTGCGTGAAAAACGCCTGATGGGAAGAAACGATAACGTTAGGAAACGTCGTCAGCCGCGCCAGGGCGTCGTCTTGCATAATGTCGCTGGAACGGTCTTCAAAGAAATAGTCGGTTTCCTCCTCGTAGACGTCCAGCCCGGCGGCGCCGACTTGCCCGGTTTTTAACCCGTCGATCAGGGCGGCGGTGTCGATGAGCTTGCCGCGGCTGGTATTGATTATCACGACGCCGGGTTTCATTTCGGAAATGGTCTTCGCGTTAATCAGATGAACGTTCTCCGGCGTGAGCGGGCAGTGAAGCGAAATGACGTCGCTGTTACGGAAAAGCGTATCGAGGTCAACGTATTGGAAATGCAGCTCGTCCGCCGCGGCTGCGTTGGGGTACAGGTCATAGGCGAGAACATTCATTCCGAATCCCTGTAACAGCCCGATAAACACGCGACCGATCTTGCCGGTTCCGACAACGCCGACGGTCTTGCCCCGCAGGTCAAATCCCATCAGCCCGTTGATGGAAAAGTTGCTTTCCCTCACCCGGTTATAGGCGCGATGAATTTTCCGATTGAGCGTCATGAGCAGCCCCAGCGCGTATTCCGCAACGGCGTAGGGGGAATACTGCGGAACGCGAACGACTGGAATACCGCGTTCGCAAGCCGCCTTGAGGTTGACGTTGTTGTACCCGGCGCAGCGCAGAGCAATCATTTTAACCCCGTTTTGAAACAGAGTTTCTATCGCCGGTTCGCTCAAGTCGTCGTTGACGAACGCGCAAACGGCGTCGAATCCCGCTGCCAGCGCGGCGGTTTGAGGGCGCAGCTTCTCTTCAAAATACGTCAGGTCGAATCCATACTTTTTATTCTCCGCGTCGAAAAAACGGCGGTCGTACGGCTTGGCGTCAAAAACGGCGACTTTGAAATCGTTGTGAATCATGAGGAGTGGTTAGTGGTAAGTTGTAAGTGGTTAGTCGGATTGAATAATACGCAGTCGATTAATTATATCTCCGGGATACAGGGGACGCCGTTCTTCGCGCTACGGAGCTAATCGAAACGCGTCGGGGTCTGCCGCCAGAGCGGCTTTGAGTATCAAGACGCGGTCGCTGGGCTGGCGACCGTATAGAGTAATCGTGTTCTTCCCTTTGGAAAGCGGGATCGGGCGGTTGGGACCCGCTCCGTCTCCCCCGTATACCGGCGACGAGACGTTATACCACGGCTGATCCGTTCGCTTTGAACCTTGGGAAATGACGTTTTTCTTTTCTTGTTCATTTACTGACATGTACCGCCACGCGGGGGTCTGATATCCGGTCTTGGCAAAGAGCCAGTATTCGCCGTCGGCGGGAACGTCAAATTCCAGCGCTGTGCCGCCAGAGGGAATCGCTCTGATTTTAGACGCATAAATTGCGTCTTTGCGCGCCTGCGCTAAAAGTCGGGCGTTATCACGGGAATCGACTGTAACGGAAACGACGCGGGAATATCCGGACGGGGTTCTAATCGCAAACGCCGACGTGTACCGCCGCGCCTGTTTGACGCCTGCGGGATTGACGCGAACAGTCAGCGTTATCGTCTGGTCGGATTTGAGCGTTCCTGACGGCGGCGTTACCGTAAAGAAATCGGCTGCGCTGGGCTGAACGATTTGGAATTCGTCTGAATAGTCCGTCCCTTTAACGAAGATTTTCACCTCGGCTTTGTCTGTTACAGCGTCGTTGTCGGCGAACAGTTCAACCGTCTGAACGGACGTATCAAAGGGAACTGGTCGGAATGGAATCGACTCAACCCCGGTATTGTCAATCGCGCCAATACTGACGCTCGATCGAGCGGTAAAATTCGCAACGGCTTTGCCTTTTCCAGATGCTGAGGAATTGACCTTTAATTGATAGCGTCCAGCAGATTCGTTTACGAACACGCCCTCCGTCGAGTCCAGAGCGCTTCCGTGCTGTTCCTGATTGAATTTACTTTGAACCTCTTGAAGATGCTTTGCCGCGTTGGGACCAATGACTAAATCGTAATCAAAATCAGACTGCAGCGGCGCGAAGAACTGTCGATTTGTAACGCTCCCGCCGACGTAGAGGTTGTTACGGCTAAACGCTTTGAACAGGGGCGGCTTGCGGTTTGCCAGAGCGTCGTATTCGCTCTGCGAGCCTCCGGGGCTGGAAACGCCGCCGTATCCGACGACGGTGTTGTTGATAAAGTGAAGACGCCCCAAGCCGAGCTTTCCAAAAACGTTTTTAATCCCGGCGCCGACCAGGTCGAACTCGTCGCCAGCGTTACAAAAGATATTGTTGTAGTACCATGCCGGACCGAGCTTGCACGGGGCGGTACTCACGCCGCACAGACAGCCCTCCGTTCTGTTATAGAAGAATCGGGCGTTGACCTGTCCGCCGTCCAACTCCATGCCGTCGTCGTTGCCGAACCCGAAGAAGTTCCCGCAGACTTCCGCGTCTTGCCAGATCGCACCGTTGTCTTTCCCGTTGCCCAGCCCTTCGGAAACGTCGTTCCAACGGTGAGCGTCCGACCCGATAAAGTCGTTGAATCGAACGGCGACGTCTGTCGAAGCCCCAATACATAACGCGTTCGGTCCGGCGGGATGAGAATAGAACCAGCTGTTTGCCGTTCCCCGCGGGTCGTGAACCCAGTTGCGTTCAATGAGCAGATTGGACGAGTTCGTAACGTAAATTCCAGCGTCGTTGTTGATGTATCGTCCGTTATCCTCGTAATACTTCCCGTCGAGGTCAACGCGCTGCGTTCCGATTCTGCCGTAATTGGAAATGTCGCAGTTGAGAATCTGGACGCCGCGGCAGTTGTCGAGCTGAATTCCGTGACGACGTCCGCCGCGAACGGTCAAACCCTCTAAAATAACGTAACCCGTTTTGAATTCCCCTTTGAACGTTCGATCGCCCAACGGGGATTTAATTGCAACTTCGTATTGATAGACCGTATTCTCTTGCAGATGAACCAGCGTTCCGCGAGCGCAGCGCTGACCCGGGACGCATACCAGCGGGAATCCCTCTTGCCAGAGCGGATTCTGATTGGCTGCCGTCGGCTTGAATCGAAATCGAACCTTGGACTGGAACTGCGATTCGTCGTACGGAACGCCGACGTTGACGTTGACGCTGCAAACCCGATACCCCGGCACGACTTCAAATTCCGGCGCGTTGGCGGTTAAGGAAACAGGCTCGTCCTTCTTCTCCGATTTCGTTTTCGGCTTGTCAATTTTGACGAGCGTTTCCGTCTCAACAAGTTTAATCTCCGTAAAGACGAATTTCTTCCCGACTTGCCCGCGGGTGTCGATTCGTAACAGAGCTTGAATGGAATCCGCCTCGGCTGTGTTGACCGCCAGGAGCGTGGGAACGGTTTTGTTATCAACAGGCGGAAAGCCGTTCATGGCAGGTCGGGCGATTTCCTTTTTATCTTTGAAAAGCTTGATTTGCAGGCACGCTCGATGCGGTTCGTCGGCGTCGATTTTGGCGCTGAAGAGCAGATTGACGTTCTTTTTTGTCAGCTTGACCGTTTGCCCCAGTTCCGTTAACCGCCCAGGAGTTTCTTTCAAGACGGTAATCTCGACGCCGTCCGAAACGGCTTTGACCGCGGTGGAATCGGAGTAATGACGCCAGTTGTCTAACGGCGGCGTCAGCAGCGACGACGCGTCCTGAGCCTGAAGTGTTGTAACATTCAGAAGAACAAACAGCAGAAGGAATATTCGTTTCATGGTTATAAATCGTCGTCTGTGAGGATTTCGCCGCAGTTGTAAGTAAACAGACTGACAAACGTTTCCGGGTTTAAGGTGTGAACGTGGAAATGAACGGAGCCATCGGCGTAGACGAAATTGCAGCCGTCCGGATGGAAGGAGTACAGCTCGTTCGCGTTATCGCAATTGATTAATTCTGTATTGAAGCAAACCGTATGGGTGTAGAAAAAGGCGTCGACATCTGCCCATTTGGCGCCGGAAATCGTATTCTTATTTTGATACTTTCCCTCTATATAGTGATAGGGACGCCCTGCGTCTTCAAAAAACAAAAACGTGTTCGACAATCCGTCTGTAATTTGAGACGATTTGAGGGACATGCCGTCTTTCTTTAATACGCCTTCCCAGTTCATTCGTTGAGTAACAACCCCGTCTTTAACCAACTGTTTGTACGCTGATGAGTCAACCCAGACGTCAGCGGCGTAGTCGGCGCAATAATCGTCGGACTGCGCCGTTGACGGGCAGCGATAGGCAGGAATGTTGACTTTGTACGCCTGTTTGTTTTCGTCTTTGTTCCAATCTTTGGTAAAATCAAAGCGATCGTAAACGTTTTGAAGTTCCATGTAGGGGAGAATAAACGTCAAACAGTTATGCTTGGGCGACGTGGTGTGCGACGGAGGAAAGCGCTGAAACGCTGTTTCGTAGTTAAGCATAGCCAACCCAATCTGCTTGAAATTGTTAGAGCATTTCAGACGCCTTGCGGCTTCTCGAGCAGACTGGACGGCAGGAAGCAGCAACCCGATCAGCATCCCAATAATTGCAATGACAACCAACAGCTCAACCAGCGTAAAGCCGGATGACTTTTTGTCGTTTCCCATTAAAATCCCCCTTAAATCCCTTTATTGTTCTTATGAATTCATTGAGAATTCATTTCACATAAATAAATATCCCGATAACCGTCGCCAGCCAAAGCAGAACGGAAACGATTAACGGTTTGTCTGAAGTAATTGCTTCCACCGCGCCGTCGTAACGCCCGCTGACGGAATCCTTAAAATATCTGTATATCCCGAAGAATACAAACGGAACTGTACAGATTAACCATGCGGTATTATGAAGCTTTACGGTATCGGGCGAAATGGTATATAACGTATATGTCAGCAAACTGCACGCGGCGGTTATTCCCAGCAAGACGTCTAAGAACTTTACAGAATAGCGCTGAAGCGATGAACGGTACTGAGCTTCGATTCCGGAAACGGAACATTCCATTCTCCGTTTACCGAATCCCAAAAATAACGACATTGAAAAGCCGGAAATCAAAATCCAATGCGACGGGACGACTAACAGAACGGCACAGCCGCCCAGAATTCTCAAAACAAATCCAAACGCGATTGAAACGACGTCGATTATAACCAGTTTTCTAAACAGGAAATCGTAAACGACGCTGTTGAGCAGATACGCTAAACCAACGATTGCAAAGTAAAACGCGGGGTTTTGAAATTCGCTCTGATAGAAGTACAATCCCGTCAGCAAGGCAAACGGAATCAGAGTCAAGATGACGCAGATTGTAATTGCAGTTGGAATCGAAACTGCGCCGGAAGCAATGGGGCGATGGCATTTCCGCGGGTGCTGACGGTCGGATTCCGCATCGCAGACGTCGTTGAGAATATAAACCGCGCTAGACCACAAGCAAAAACATGCCGTTGCAAATATAGACAACAGTACTGACGTCCAGACGTTAGGCGTCCACAGCGCTCCTGAAAACAGAAGCGGAAACAGCACGAAAACATTCTTAAACCAATGTTTCGGACGCAGCAGCTGAATTACAGTTTGCATGGTTACATGTCAATTGACAAAAATGGTTTGTATACTCTGTTATTATTATAAACAAATCGCCTTTAAAAACAATGGGGATGGGACATTTTTCCATCTCCTTGACAATCCTCGACATTTCGGTACACTGGACGGTATGAATACACGAATCATCGGCTGTCATCTGTCGGTTGCAAAAGGGTTTGCCGCGTTGGGAAAAGACGCGCGGCAGATCGGGGCGAATACGTTTCAGTTTCATTCCCGAAACCCGCGGGGAGGAGCGGTGAAAAAGCGCACGGACGCCGATATTGCTGCGTACGTCGAGCTGGTCGACCTTGTCGGGTGCGTCTCGCCGGTCGCGCACGCGCCGTATACGCTCAATCCGGCGTCGGCTGACAAAGCCGTTCATGAATTTGCTCTCAAAGCGTTTCAGGAAGACTGGGCTAATCTGCGTCTGCTGCCGAAATGTCTGTATAACTTCCACCCGGGATGTCATGTAGGGCAAGGCGCGGAAGACGGAATCAAAAGAATTGTCGAAACGCTCAATTTAGTTCTGAATGAAGAGACGGAACAGGCACGAAACGAACGTCAAGACAACTTTATTCTGCTGGAAACCATGTCCGGGAAAGGTTCGGAAATCGGCTGGCGGTTTGAAGAGCTTCGACAGATTATCGACGGCGTTGAGCGTTCAGAACTGATGGGCGTCTGTCTGGATACGTGTCATATTTATTCCGCCGGATACGATCTTGTCAACGACCCGGAACGCGTCGTGAAAGAGTTTGACTCGGTAATCGGCTTGAACCGTCTTAAGGCGATTCATCTCAACGATTCCATGCACCCGTTGGGAAGCCGAAAAGACCGGCACGCCTGTATCGGCAAGGGAACGATCGGTTACGAAGCCCTGCGCCGTTTTGTCGATTTGCCGGAACTGGCAAACGTCCCCTTAATACTGGAAACGCCCAACGATTTAGACGGCTGGGCGAAAGAAATACGGATGTTTAGGTCGTGAGGGGGGGAGGAGAGTTTTATAATCCTTTCGGAGTGCGAGAGCGAAAGCTCTCGCTTTCTAAAGCGAGCGTTAGCTCGCGTCTAAAACAAATTATCCCAGCTTTTTCGACAGTCGACCACGTTTTTTGTACGCGAATTATTTAGAAAAAAAGCGGGAGCTTTGCTCCCGCCTATCGAAAGCGAGAGCTGTGCTCTCGCACTCCGAAATGTCGCTTCTCACTTCTAACTATTTCATATACTTGTCTGCAAAGTTCATGTACTGTTCCCAGTCCCAGGGCGTGATGTTGTGTCCGCCGTTGCGAACGTGGTAATGAATGATTCCGCCAACGGGGGTGTCCAGAGGCGGCATTTTGGGCGGGTTGGCGTCGCCGATGGGGTTCTCGCAGAACAGTTTGTAAACGGACTCGGCGTTGCAGGCGGAAAGGAACTCGCCTTTCGGGTCTGCCCAAATGTCTTTTTCAGACGACGCAACGTAAACCGGGCGCGGCGCCTGCAGGGCGATTAATTCGTGCATGTCGAACGGCAAATCGTTTTCTTTGTCGACGTATTTGAACAGGTTGTCACAGAACCAGTACGGGAAATTCTTTTGCATGATTTTCATGCGTTCGCCGACCGGACGTCGATACAAAGCCGCGCCGCCGCAGCCGGAGTTGTTGGAAACGACCAGCGCGAATCGTTCGTCGCACGCGCCAGCCCATAAGGCGGTTTTGCCCAGTCGGGAATGTCCGATAACAGCAACCTTCGTTCCGTCAATGTCCGGGTCAGTCTGGAGGTAATCCAAAGCGCAAGACAAACCCCACGCCCACATGGAAATCGCCTTCCATTCAGTTCCGTCTTTGACTTCTTTTTGGGGGAACAGGGTTGCAACGCCGGCTTTTGTGTACTCGGCATTGGAGTCCGGCGCGAGTTCGCCCATATAGATCGTGCAAAGGGCGTAGCCGCGAGCGATAATATCGTCAATCGGCCAGCGAGTTGGCGCGATGCCTTTACCGCGGCTGGCTTCCGTCGACCTGTTATTGACGCGTCCGTTAGCCGGCTCGTTGGGAACCCACGCGTCTGTCATGGTTACGTCCGGTTCAGTTGTAATCGTGTGATTCCCGCGGAAATTCAATCCCAGGAATGCGGGAACTTTCTTTCCTTCCGGGCGATCGTTGGGTACGTAAACCAGCATGCGCGCTTTGACGCCGTCAGGCTGTCCGTTGAAGTTGATAACGACTTCTTTTCGGGTCGCTTTGCCGTCGCGGGCGTCTTTTTTAACGTTCTCGACGGTAAAGGTCATCGTTTCAAACTTGGGGGGAAGAACGCCGTAAACGCCCTCGGCGAACATCTTGTAAATTTCCGGGCGGCGGATGGTCTTCCATTGCTCGGCGGTAGTGATTTTCGTACCGTCGTTTGCCGTCAGCGGGTCTGGCAGCGTGTAATCCGGAATCGGAACCGGGTCAAAGTGCGGGTCGCGCTCGCCCTGTGCGTAAGCGGCTGAGCAGATAATTACGGCTGCAATCAATGCAAATGTCTTGTTCAAAATTGACATGAAGCGCTCCTTAAAATATAGGGTTTTATAAGCATACAACGATAAGACTCGCGTCTTATTATTTGCATTATAGCAGAATCTCCAACGCCGTGGAAGGGGTGAATTGGAAATATGCTCAAAAAAGGCAAAAAACGCTTTTCATGGAAGAAATTGGGGTTTTGCTCCCCCGGGGGGTTGCATTTGATCTTTCGTTTGATTAAAATATTAAATAAATGTTGAATCGGTCGCGTTAATCCGTTTCGATAATTCCCTAAAACCCATTTTTACATGCGAGGTATTTAAATGAAAATTCGTCAAGGATTGTTGATGAGCGTATTTGCCGCCGTCGCGACAGCGCTGATTTTTTCAACGGCTTTCGCCGAAGAAACGGCTAAGCTCAAAGCTTTGATTATTGACGGTCAGAACAACCACAACTGGCGCGAAACGACGCCGGTTCTCAAAAAAGACCTGGAAGACACCGGTCGCTTTACGGTAGACGTTGCGACGTCGCCCGATCACGGTCAAGACATGTCCCAGTTCAAGCCGAACTTTGCCGCTTACGACGTTATCGTTATGAACTACAACGGCGACGACTGGTGCGAAGAAACCAAAAAGGCGTTTGAAGAATACATGAAAAACGGCGGAGGAATGGTTTCTTTCCACGCGGCGGACAACTCTTTTACCAATTGGGCAGAGTACAACAAGATGATTGCCGTCGGCGGCTGGGGCGGACGCAATAAAGCTTTCGGACCGTATCTGTACTGGAAAGACGGCAAACAGGTTGTTGACCACGAAACTAACGGAACCGGCGGAAATCACGGCGCTCAGCACGAGTTCCTCGTTGAAGTCCGCGATCCGGATCACCCGATTACAAAAGGGCTGCCGCTCAAATTCCGTCATTGCAGAGACGAACTTTACGAACAGCTTCGCGGTCCGGCTGAAAACGTTAAAATCCTGGCGACAGCCTGGGCAGACCCGAAACAGAGGGGCGATGGTCGTCACGAACCGCAGCTGATGGTTATTTCCTACGGTAAAGGCCGCGTATTCCATATTACCATGGGACACGCCGGCATCCAGTGCAAGAGTGTTGCGTTTATCGTCCCGTTCGTTCGCGGAACCGAATGGGCGGCAACCGGCGAAGTTACCATTCCCGTTCCGGACGACATGCCCGGCGAAGACAAACCCGTTATGAGACTTCCGTAATGAGAGAAGCGGTTTTCAAGTCTATAGATGCTACATAGCTTCCAGCTGCTAGTCTTTAGCTATTAGCTTTAAGAATTACAAATCGCCAAGCTAACAGCCAGGAGCTAATAGCTGGCAGCCTTATTTATAAAACAAGCGCTCGATACTTACGCCAATCATTGGCAATGGATATCGAGCGCTTATTTTGTAACTAAAACCCGAAAAGGTTTAATTAGCTTATTTGCCGTTCTTAACGATGTCTTTGAGGGCCTTGAGA
>CACXSS010000007.1 GCA_902770245.1 uncultured Planctomycetota bacterium
GAGCTGGTATAGCGCTTTGCGTCAATTCCTAATTCCGCATTCCGAATTCCTAATTCCGAATTACGCATTGCTTCTCTGCCGTCGGAACGAAAACGCAGGCGGCTTCTACCGACCCGAACTTAAATCGCCGCGGACAGGACTTCCAAAACAGGAGACGTCGTAAAATATCGAAAAAGGATGGCTTCATGATAATTAGTAATTAGTAATTAGTGATTAGTGATTAGTAATTAGTAATTGGAAATTAGTTTAACGCTTTGCGAAATTACTAATTACTCATTACTAATTACTCATTCTTACTCCACTCCCGTAACCGGATCGGCGGAAGCGTTTGTGCTGACGTTTTTTGTTGCGTGAAGCGTCTGCCCGTCCGTCCGGTAAATCGACCAGGTTTTATCCGCATTGAGTTTGCTTTCCAAGGCTCCCAAAATCAGCGTTGTGAGGGAATGTTCCGCTGCGGTCGCCTCGACGTTGGAAACGGACCGGGCGAGGGCGGCGTCGGCGATCTGGTTGGGCGTCGGGATGTCGGCGGCGGTCAGGGTCGACAGCCCGGACTGAATCTGTTCGACCGACGGAACCGCCGGGACGGTAACGATCGTCATCGGCATCGCCGCGGCTGTCGCGTGGGAAAACGTCAGCACGATTACGTCTGCGTTCATTTCCGCTGCGGTCAGGACAATTTTGTAAATCCCGGGCGAATGCGCCGCGTCGACTTCTGCCGCCGAGTTCGTCGCCAGAGCCGGAGCCGACCCGTTAAGCGAAACGTAAACGCTTATCGACGTCGCCCCCGTTACAGGGCTCCCGTCCGTCGGATTATACACAAAAAACGGTATCGTTGCTGATTGGTTCTTGATCATGGTTCACTACTCGTTTCTATTTCCATTTCATGCACCGTCCAGACTTCAACGATAGCGGTTTCGTCCTGACGCCATGAGTTTGTAACGTATTGGGTTTCGCGGTTGTAGTCGGGAACGGGGGTTGTGATTAAGGGGTATCCCAATCCGAGCTGGACGACGAGGTCGTCGGGTGGGTTGGCGATGCGGCGCCCGTCGTAACGAATCGAGCGGACGCGAACGGGGTTGCCGTTAATAAGGTTGAAGGTCATTCTAAAACGCTCACTTTCTGGACGGTTCCGACATACGTACCAAATCCCTGTTCGATAGCGACGCGGTATCGGGTCGAGGCGTCGGGAATGAAGACGCCGTCGGCGCAGTCCGCGCCTTCAAAAATCCAGTCGTTGACGCCGTCGGCGGGATAGGAAAACGTCGGGGCGCTGGCGGGCGCTGCGAATTCAAATCCGCAGTATTTCATGCCCGCGGCGGCGGACAGGTTGATCTCTGTTATGGCAGAGGAAGAGAACGTATAAAGCGTATTGTTCGCCAGCGACAACGTTATGCTGGCAGAGGAAATCGTAATTTCCGCCGTCTTGGCGACGGGCGAGAGCTGGTAAATCATGATATTAATTCGTAATGCGGAATTCGGAATTACGCAAGCGCTCATCTAAAGATAATTCCGCATTCCGCATTCCGAATTCCTAATTAATTAAATCATCCAGTGCATTTGACAACGTAACGCGGGTCGAGTACGGCTGGGACGCCGCGTTCGGACGCCTTGTAACGGACGAGAATGTCGCGTTCAAAATTGGCGTCGGAATTGACTACAGAGCGGGTAACGGTAATGGGCCAGTTTTCCATGTAGGCAAACGCCTTTTTGAAGTCGCCGAGGTACCAGTACTTCTTCGCGTCGTCCGCGCTGACGCCGGAGGCGATAAGGCGTCGGTACGCCAAGGCGCTGTCCATGACGTCGTAATGGCGCAGCGGGTTTCGGGTTGTAGTCGACTGGAAGTCCGACAGGTTGAAAACGACTTCCCCGTCGAGGAACGTCTTGGCGGCGGCGAACCGGTATGCCGGCATGACGAGAACGGATTTCGGCTGAATGAGAATCGGCTCGCCGGTTGACGGGTCGAGCATGTCGGCGAAAAGCTGTTCCGCCTTGTCGACGTTTTTGTAATCGACCAGTTCGTTGCTTGCCAGCTCGTTAATCCAGGGGCTTCCAGCTGCGGAATAGTACGTGTTGTAGGACGATCCGTTGAACTTGTACGTGTTGGTAACGCCCAGCACGCAGTCGAGAATGCGCTTTTCCTTGTTGAGTCCCAGCGCCTCGCCCGCTTCTTCCGCCCGGCGGAGGATGAGGTTAGTGCGGTCAAAGAAAATTGCCTCGCGGGTAATCGGAACGATCAGACCGCGCTTGACGGTCTCCGGCGTTTCGGTGTACTCTTCCGACAGCCCGGCGTTGGGGTACGGCATGCCCGGCGCGACTTCCATCGCCTCGTCGCCCAAGCGTCCGATACCGGGAATCTTTTCGCCGCTAAAGCGAGTGGGAATCGTACTCACGGCGCGGCTGAGAACAAAGGCTTCGTTCTGATACGCCTGACGAATTTTCGTGAAAATGATCTGCCCGGAAATGTTCAAAAACGCGGTCAGGTCAACGCCGTCGGATTCCGAAACGACAGCGCCTGAGTTGTTGCGCGGGTCAAGAGAACGAACCCATTGAGAGCCGTTTTCGACAACCGTTTCCGCCAGATCGCGAATCGAGAAATCTTCCGGGGCGAGCTGACCTTCGTTTAACGCTTCCGACAGATGGTTCACCGTCCGGGCAGCCCCGTCGAGTTCAAACTGCCGCTTGAGTTCTTTGTAGTTAAGTGTATTCATGTTTGTGTGTGTAGTAAAAGGTGGTTGGGAGTGTTTAGTGTTTAGCGCTTAGCGCTTAGGAAAAAAGGCGCAAAGCGCCTCACTATGCACTATGCACTAGGCACTAGGCGCTTAATTGGAATTACTCGTCTGGCTGGAACTGCTTGCGACCGATTCCGCGTCGATGGTCAGACCGCCGGTGAAAATCGTGGAGGCGATTTGAATATAGATGTTTTCGACGTTAGCGGCTTCCGCTCGAATAACGCGTCCGACAGCGCAGCGGGAATTTGTAACAGCGACGACTTTCTGGTCTTCGAGTTTGTTTCCGCTGGAATTGGCGGCAGGGGCGACGAAAGCGCCGAAGGCAAACTGGGCGCTGGCGCACGGGAACTGGAACGCGCCGGAGGTGGCGATACGAACTTTACCCGCCGTTCCTTCCGGTTTTGCCTGCATGGCAACGCCGAGGAATTTGGCGCGGAATCCCGACTGCGTCGCCGCCAGGTTCGAGCTGAAAGTAAACGCAGACGCCGGTTTAACGGCTCCGTCGTCGAGATAAACAAGGTCTCCCATCGAAATGGAAGTTGTACTGGGTACATCGACGGTTACGGGATTCGTTTCTCCCCACCGCCATCGCATGGAATTACTCATGGCAATTAAAGTTGGTTAGAGGGTTGATGGAATTAGTGATTAGTAATTAGTAATTAGTAATTGGAAATTTGTGCAACGCTTTGCGTAATTACTCATTACTAATTACTCATTACTAATTATTCTTCAAACGACGTACGAAGTCCTCGAGCGTTTCTTCTTTGACTGCTGTCTGCTGCCAAGCTGAGGGCGGGCAGAGCGGGGCGGATTCCGTAACAGAATGGTTTTCGAGCGTCTGACAAAGCTGTTCGAGTCGCTCTTTGAGTTCTTCAAACGATTCAATCAGACGGTTAAAACGGTCGTCTGCCGACTCGGTTTTGGATTCGGTTTCGGCTTCAGTCGATTCTTCGGAATTACAGTCTTCGGAATCGCTGTTGGAATCGTCGCTATCGGGAGTTGCGAGAGAAGTTTGTGTGGCGCTTGCGCCGACAGGGTCGGTTCCCAAGTGGAAGTGGGTAGCGCCGCCCGACAAGGTCGGTTCCTGATTGGAAGTGGGTAGCGCCGAAAACGCTGGTTTGGATACATAACCTTGTCCTACTGCCCGCGCGGCTTCGCGCGCATTTTCGGAGGCATAACCTCGTTCTCTCGCCCGTGCGGTTACGCACCCTCCCTCCTCACTCCTAACTCCTAACTCGCTACCCTCCGCTTCCTCAGACTCAAATAGACCATTCGTCGTAGCGGGATCGGCGACGAGGTCAACGCTGATAACGCGAACGATTTTATCGATGATTGTCATGTCGTTTTCCTGATGATAAACCGCCTCGACGCAATGCGAGAATCCGACGTTGTTCGGCGCGTTGTGAGCATCCCAGAGCAATTGTTTCGCCTGGGCGTGGTTGGGATTGTAATGGAAATCGGCAAACAGCCCGGAGTTCTCCTTGAAGACGACGTTGGAAACCGTCCCGATCCTGTCACGGTAATCGCGGGGAAGCCGGGCGGCTTCTTTGGAAACGTGGTTGACGTTGACTTTCGCTCCCTCGTACAGCGGCGCCGCTTCCCGAAGAACCTCCGGCGGATAAACGCGGCCGTTGCGCGACGTCAGTCCCAAAATCTTAACTCCGGAAATCAAACCGGAATCCGAATCGTTCGTCATCGGACTCGCTTCTCCGGCTGAAAACTCATGAAAAATTTGTTGCATAGTAGAATCCTTGATAAAAGTTGGTGTTTACAATTGAGAGTGCTTAGTACTTAGTGCTTAGTGCATAGGACGCAAAGCGCTACTCTCACTATGCACTATGCACTAGGCACTATGCACTAAATACTATTGCCTATCGTCTCCCTCGAGATTGTTCCTCAACGCAAACTCCTGCCTGGACAGAACGCCGGCGTCAAAGAGAATTTTATCCGCCTGGGTTTCTCGCAAACGGTCTCGAACCGCCAGACTGGGCGCGACGGGGTGAATTTCAATTTGACTCAAGACGTCGTGAGGCAACCGTCCGGCAGAGCAGGCGACGCGAATGGCGCGCTGAAAGAGCGTTACGTCTTCGCAGGACAGCTCGTGCTGAAGTCGTTGGAACATGCGGACGGCGGGACCTTCCGCAACCATCGTCGAGGCGTAGTTTGCGTTTGAGGCGTCGGACGTGAGCATGAATTCCGGCATGACAAGTCGGGCGGCGATAGCGCGCAGTTCCGCCTGCAAGACGGTAACGTAACGCCCAGCGTCGATGGCGGAAACGGGAAACTGGTAGTCAATCGTCGCGGAGGCGTCGAGAATCGTGCCGGGTCCGTACCGGTTGAGCGTTGGACCGAATCCCGGCGCGGCGGCGTCGCGTTTATCGTTGACGAACTTGTCTACCGCTGACTGGCTGGCGCTTTGGTGTTTGCGAATAATCGCAATCGCAGACTGGATTTCCGCAACGATGGACATGTTCCGTAACAGTTTCTCCGCTCGATAGAGGTTCTTCCGAACGGGAAAAAACAGCGGCAGTCCGCGGGGAACAATCGAATCGACGTTGGCTTTTCGGTGCTGAACCTGAGCGTAGGCAACGTATTGCCCGTCAATCCAGTACCCGTTGATCGTCTCCGCGTCGTACTTGTCAAAGGAAATGCCCATCCGTTCGTTGGGAACGTTGAGTAACTGCTCCGGCGTGCGGACGCGTTCCGGGTCGACAAATCGCAGCCTCGTCATGCCGTCTGCGGTGGGAAAAAGGCGAATAAAAACTTCACCGTCCCGATCCATGCGCCGAACGATTTCCTGCTGACGCCGATGCCAATGGTTCATTTCGAGGAACTCGTCAAGCCATGTTTCGACCTGTTCGATAACGCCGGGGGCGGGGTCAGCGTGTTTTTTCGGGCGAATGGTATACTGATGTCCGCAGCCGACCAGATAGTTGATTCGGTTTTCCAGCGCGTTGACGGCAAACTCGTTGTACAGTGACAGATGCCGACAAATGGCGCGAACGGCGTCCAGGTCTTCTTCTCGTTCCAGAGGGGAAAGGGTAGAGTTGTCCGCTAACGCCACCCAGCGTTCGTTGTCGTCAAAAAAAGGCTCGTCGTGAGGAATGAAATTATACGGCATGGTTGATGTATGTAACAGTAATGATATTGAGTTTGTTATACGGACACGTTAAGCCGGTCGCCCAGCCCGTCGCCGCCTTTGTACGGCGTGAGGTACTCTCCCGCCAGACGAACCGCCATTTCCAGCGCATCGGGGCCGTCGTCGTGATCGCCTAGAGGGAACTGCTTGAGTTGTTCGACAAGCAATCGCGTGTCGGGAGTGATTCTGAACCGAATTCTTTTTGCGGAAAACAGCGCGCCGAGCGTGCGGATTCGCGACTGCTTGTTCATCGTGTTTTTAATCCCAACCGGATTGACGGGCAGCCCTTGAGCTTGAAATTCCCGAGAGAAGCCGTCAGCAAGGAGCTGCTGGAACTGGTTTGTTTCGATGCCGAAAACGCTGGGACGAAACGCTCGATACAGCTCAATGCCGTCGGAAATAATCGATTCGATCGGTCGCCGCTTTAAATCTGCCTGAACGTACAGCAGCCCGTCGCAGCCAACGGTCAGCATGACAAAGGCGGAATAGTCCCCGCGATGGGCGTTGGCGCCTTTGCTGGGGTCAAGCGTCATGACTTTGATCTGACTTTGTAACGGCGCGTCTTCGTACCAGACGGAATCGTCGAAGTATGACTCCGGCCATTCGCACAGTTCCGGGTTCATGGGCGAATTCTGCTTTTCCCTCTCGAAGGCGATGTGCCCTTCTTCCGCCCGCATTTTCATCAACGTCAGCAAATCCTCGTTTTCCTTCCAAACGACCTTTGCGCCGTCGAGCAGTTCCGATTCGTGAACGCGGTAGAACTCATCCGCCTTTTGCTGACGGTCTGGCGATTCCATGTTGAGGTAAAGTTCTTCCCATTGCTCCCAAAGCGTCATGTTTTTCGGCCATCGCATGATTGAGGAAAACGTTCGACTATTCCAGCCGGGGTTGCGGGTCAGCCGCAAGGCGATAGCGTCAGGATGTAACGCGGTTGACAGGCACAGAAAATTCGTTCTGCTGTTGCCGGCTTTCATAACGGTACCTTCAAACCAGGACAACGATTTTTCTCGCGCGGCAGCGTTGAAAATGTGCGTGTCGTTTTGCAAGTCGTCTCCGATAATCAGGTCAGGACGAATTGCGCCGTGACGCCGTCCGCGGAGCTTCTGCCCCGTTCCAAAGGCTTCAATGACGCAGCCGTTGCCCAGAGTTAGCGTCGATTGCGTCCAGCGGTTTCCCTTCTTAGTCGCTTCGGGATACGCCCTTTTCAATCGAGGATTGGTTTCCAGTTCCTGTTTGACGTTGTTGAGGTGAGTCTGCGCCTGACGGAGCGTGTCGGACAGAATCCAAATGTATTTCGCCTTCCCCTCCAGCGCCATTCGGAGAGGGAATGCCAGCGTTCCAAGGGTTGACTTCGCTCCTCCGCGAGGACCTAAAACGTTGAGCCGACGACCCGTTTGGACGGACATCTCGTCCAGTTTTTTACCCAGCCATTGATGCATTATCGACGGCGGCAGAGCAAAGTGATCGGGCAGGTATTGTCGTCCCCATTCCAGCAACGGCTGAGCGCTATCCGCTTTTCTCTCGCTTTGTCGTTTGAGTCGATGAGCGGCAATGAGTTTGCTTCTCAGTTTTAGAGCCAGCAGGGAAAAGCAATAGTCAACGTCCATCTGAAAGGGAATTCTGTAACGTTAAAAATTATTTCTTGTCGTTGTCGCCCAGCGCGGCAATCGTTTCCATGCGAATCACGTCGAGTTTTTTGAGCAATCCTTTCCGCTGAACGGCGGCGGGGCATTCCTCAATTAAAAGCGTTACAATCCTGTTCAACAGCGTATCGAGCAGCCCGGATGGGATAACGTCCGGTTTCTTTTTGAGGAATTCCTGCGGCGATTTTCGTTCCAGCACCCAGGCGGACGCGCGCCAGTTTTTTTCCTGTTTTGCTGCGTTGAACATGTTTTTAATCGACTCGATTTCCAGGTTCGCTTCCGCCCGGCGCAGCTTTTCGGCAAAGTCCGGATTCGTTCTTGCCAGTTCGTCAATCGCCTTTTGAGTGCAGTTTACATATCGCGCCGCTGTCCTTCTGGAACATCCTACCGACAGCAGCGCCAGTATTTCTCGTTGTTTTATTTCTGAAATAGGAGGTTTCATGAATAGCAGAATTTGTATTGCTGTCAAACATGCGCTTGACAGAGTTTTTCAAAGATAATGATGTCTTGTTACCCGACATACTCAAAGCTGACAACGGCTCTGCCCATCGAGGACTTGTACCCTTTGCAAAAGTTGTCGATTCTTTTTGATCCCGTCTGCTTGACGCCGACCGCGCGCCAAAGGGGGCTGTGTTTGCAGTGCCCAACTACGCACGGGTGGCTGGCGGTAAGGTTGATTCGCGTTCCGGCGGATCGGTAAATGTTAGCAACCGCTTCGGTCATTTTCATTCCGATTCCCAGCCCCTGATAGTCTGGAAGAACGACCAGACGCGTGAACCGTTTTCGATTCTTCTGACCGATCAGCGGCAAGACGGCAGCGAATCCGACGGGCTTGTCGTCCAGAATCGCCATGTACGAAATCGACATCGGGGACAGGCTGCCGCTTAAATAATGATGTTTCTTAAACAACTCCCAAGCCGAGTTTTTGCAACGAATAACATCGAACTTGATTGGCTCGCGCCGAAGACGCCTCCGTTCCAGCCGACCATCGGCCATGTCCAGAACCCAGTCCGCCTCGAGCCATTTTGCCGTGTCGTAATGACATGTTACAGCTAAGAATCGACGTTTAATCAGACCGGATCGAATATTTTTTGCCAGCGCAACGCAAGACGCCATCGCGACGGTGCGGTCAACGACCGACGTAAACTCGTCAAAAACCAGCAGAGGCGTTTTCTCGTCCGAGGACTCTCCCAGCGCCAGCGCGATTGCCAGGTCGCAGCGGAACTTCTCGCCGTTGGAAAGTATCGAATACGGCTTAATCCAGCTGGGCGGAGAACTGAATCCGACAGTATTGAACAGACGGATGATTTCTTTTATCGGCATCTTCTCCGGGAAGGCGTCCAGAACCGATTGCGATTCCGGCCATTGAAACCCGGTGAACAGCGAGTTGCCGTACACCCGCCGGGCAACGGAACTTTTCCCGCTGCCCGACGGACCGACAATAAGCCCTATTTGCCAGTTCTCCGACAGCGTTGGCGGGTCGTCCAACTCAAAGCGCTGCAGAGCCTTTTTCTGTAACGGGACGTCAAACATGCCCTCTATTTGATGTATCCGAAACGAATCGTAAATCGGACATTCAAGCGTAAAATTCATGGATTGTTACGAATTCAATTTATAAATTCAATAATTTGCAGTTCAGACCTTCCTGCTGGAACCGTTCAAAGAGTTCTTTCTGCTCTTCTTCCCCGTCGCAGACGATAAGAATCTGAAACAGTTCCGGAACGGCGACTTCATCCGGCGTTTTGAGTTCGTTCTCCAAGTCTTCCAGCGGCTCAGCGTTGTTTTCCAGCATGGAATCGACCAGATTCCGAACGGCTTCGTTTTGCGTTTCGAGGTTGGCTGTCAATTCTCTGAGCAATTCTTCGTCTGTCCCCGCCATGGCGGAAAGCGGGTCCAGCAACGCCAGGAGTTTGTCCGCTTCCTTTTCGTCCAGGTCGACGACCAGAACCGGAACGTCCTGATCGGGCGTCGTTTCCGCTCTTAAATGCCCGTCGATGAGCATGAATTTCCCGTCGTCGGTTTTGCGAGCCAACAGGGCGTCGGCGTATCCGATTTCCGCTAAAACTCCCTTGAGCGCGTCTTTCTGGCTGTCAGGGTGAGTTCGCCAGTTTTTGGGATTGGGAACGAGGTCTTTCGCCTTGACGTAAATGAGTTCTTTAATTCGATTTTTAATCTGCATGATTTGTTACAACGATTATTTTGAAGGGACGCCCTCTGGTTTATTGACGGATACGGTCAAAACTCGTTTTATTGCAAACAGCCAGACGATAACCGCCCACGGCAGAATGACGATAATCCAGATTGCAATCCATGATAGCCAATCCCAAAAGCGGGACGCAGAGTCTTGTTCGTATTCAGGGTGTACTTCAGGTTCATTCAATCCGAGACCTTCAAGAATCTCTTCTCCCAAAGACGGTTCTGGAAGCGTTTGTTTCGGTTTCGGCATCGTAGGAGGCGGAAGTTTTGATATTTGCTCTCGATCCGGTTCCGGTTTTCGTTCAGGAATAGCAGACCGTAAAAAGTAGGCGATTCGTCCGATTTGCGATCCGTAGAGACATTGGTTGTCTGACCCCCACAGCGTCGCAACGAGTTCTCCAGATTCATTGAACACGCCGCCGCCGGAATCGCCAAAACGAACGGTTGCGCCTTTGCGGTCGTAGACAGCCTGTAACGTATCTCGGGCGTCGGCTCCCTGAACCTGAACATATCCTTTAACGGTAGCGACTGTTACTTTAAAAATCCCTGAAGGTCCATATCCGGCAGCGTAAACTCGAGCGCCGGGCAGCGGAATTGCTGCCGTCAACTTCACTGGAACAGCGCCTGAAGGAAGCGCGCCGGGAATTGACATGTCCAAAACAGCAAGGTCGTATTCTCTGTCAATTGCCAGCGGCTGCACGGGACGTCCAATTTGCTTGGAGAACTGTACGGTTGCATAGTCGGTTTCTTTTTCAAACAGATGAGCGCACGTAAGCAAATACACTCGATTCTGATAATAAATAAGCGTACCGGAACCGTAGCTGTTCGTTTTTGAGGATGTTACGGCAACCCTGACAATCGACTGATTTATCTCGGACGGATAACACGTTCCGCCGGAACAAATCACGCCCATTTGAATTACGCCGTAATCGGAATCTGCGCCGTGGACGCCGACGGAATTCAGAAGAAATAATCCTGTAACGGCAATAAGAAGGTTTTTATTCATTCGATAAGAATAGGGGAGGGTAAAAATGTGATAAGTGAGTAATGAGATAAAATGGGCGTTGAATATGAATTTAATGTCAAAATTCTATTTAATCGCAAATTCCGTTTCGCATAATTCTCTTTGAGCGGCTTCGGCTTCTTTCCGGCGGTGAATGACTTCGTAACGCTTTCGTTCCGCTGGACGCAAGCAGAGCGTATTGACGGCATTGAGTCGATTGCGTTGATCTTTTCCCATGGATTCCAGCGCTTGTATTACTTCCGACTCCGAAAGCGATTCTGTTTCGATGGGTTGATCGCAAAGCTGATTGTATTGTTTGGTTAGACAGGCTTTGCAGGGCAGGGCGCATAAGGCGCCGCAGGTCGGACAGCGGCCGAATTTTGTTTGTTCTGTAACAGGAGACTGAATTATTCTTGCCAGTCGTTTTTCAATTGACGGTCTGCGGCGCGCAATTTTCATCATTCGTCTGACAGCGTTTCGCGACGCGCCGGTTTGTCGGCAAATTTCCGCTTCGGACATCCCTGATCTCGTCATTGAGACGATTTTCTTTTGTATTTCCGGAAGAAGCATCTTGCTCTCCTTATCAAACTGGTTTTTAACAATCGGTCAACAGCTGCGTGTCCTTGTCATATCAGTAAATTAACTGCCTTTTGCTGTTGGCTTGCTCATGACGCGAAACAATATACCACGCATGTGTTTCATTTGCAAGCAAAAAAAGGTACAATTTTCTAAATTCGTTAAAATAATTCTGATTATCAGTTTATGCTGATAACATCAAAAAGAGATCAAATGAATTATAGCGATCAAGATGCAAAAGAAATAGATGTCACAAAAAATAGAATTGCGGAAATGACAAACATAACGATTGACAGCCAATTTCTTGAAACGGGCGTTTGTTTTAATTCGGATTTCAAAAGACGTTTGAGGTTTTGCCAGCGAAGTCGATTGGAATATTTTTTGTTGGAAACGATTGTTACATTGTTCAATCCGGAAACGTATTCCAGATGAATATCCAGCCCCTGTTGAGGCATATATAAACTGTCGCCTGCCCACTGTGCGTTTTCGTCAAGACGGCTGGCAACTCTTTCCAGAATTTCTTTCAGCGTTGTTATATCGATGTTGTATACAATCAGCCGCGGTCGGGAGTATAAGATAACCAACATGGTTATCAGGAAGTACAGAAAAGCAAGAATAAGCCAGATGTACGACCCAAATCGAATTGCCGCATTGATGGGAAAGAACAGATTCATCGGTCCGGCGAAAACCATTCCCGATACCGCCGCAGACAATAACGCCATATCCGCGTCGCCGCTGAGAATAAACGGGCGGCGCGAGGCGTGAATCATTCCCAATACAAGGAAATAAATTGCAAGGGGAATTAGCGACAGGCTTACAGCAAATGCGTTCATGGCTTTTATTGTACAATTCAGAACGAAGTTCGTCAAGGGGCGGCGCTAAATTGGAATAATCAACAAAAGATATGTATTATACGCCCAAACGATTGATGGCAAACTCGCTGAAGACGGTTATAATCGTTCCTAAAGATACCAACACAACGCCCAGCGTCAAAAGCATGTTGACAGACCAGCCGACGGACATGAGGTTAATCATCGGCGCAACGCGCGAGATTACAGCAAAGCCAATCAGAACCAGCAGCAGTGCGGTAATGACGCCCATCGAGATTTGCAGTCCAAAGGAGAACGATTCCGCTGTCAACGTCGTGAGCAAAACGTAGCTTTCAGACAACGACTGCAGGGTAACTTCTCCCGGCGGGAACGTCGCGTACGTGTGCATGAGCGCTTCGATAACTCTGTGATGTCCGTTAAGAGCTAAAAACGCGGCGGCGCCGAGCAGGAAAAGGAATTTGCCGATCGGGCTGTTGGCTTCGCCGGTCAAAGGGTCAAAGATTTCGTTTGCGCCCAGTCCGGAGACGTAAGAAATCAGCTTGCCCGCCAGCGTCAAAGCGGAAAAGACGATCGCCACGCCCAATCCCAGCGACAATCCCAACAGGAACTCTCCAAGAGCGGCAAGCAGAATCGTCAGCCACGTTTGGGGAACTGCGACAGCGTTCGCCATCTGACCGGGCGTGAGAATTAAAGCCAGCGCGATTGCCAAGCCGATTCGCAGCGTCCACGGCGCCCGACGTCCTCCGGGAACGGCGGCGATAACCCCGCTGACCCGGAGCATAATCAAAACGGCGGTATAAAAGACGCTGTCCATGAAACGGGGGAAAGGTTAAGGCAAGAGCGTTTCCGTCGAACGGTTTTTGTGCTTGACAATCGACGCGTCTCCGCTGAAATGCGGGACAGTATGGTCAAGCGACAAAACGTGTTCTTCGGATTTCCCGGTTTTAATATTGAATACCATTTTCCCTTTGGCGCGGCATTGAACCAGTTGAGCCAGCGTCTTGGGGTCGTGAATGGGCGTTAAAACCTGAGTGTAATACGTAATTGTCGCCAGGTCGTCTTCAACGGATTCCAAAACGTATTTCTGAACCGTTTGAACTTTGAAAACCGTCCCGCCCGGTTTGGGGACGTAAACGATTTTATCAATCTTCCAGACGTCGCCCGGCAAAACCTTGTGTTCCGGGAACGGAACGAGAAGCTGAACCGGGTTGAGCAGCTGCAATTCCGTCTGAGGGAAAAAGTCTTTACGTTCGACCACGTTTCCGCGGGCGTCGAGAGTAATATCCGCTAAAGGCGTGTTGAGCATTTTCGGCATGTTCTCGTAGCAGTGGGACGGCGTCTTGTCGGTTCGGCTGTCGTAGCTGACCCGGTTCTGCCCGGTAACGTTCTGCCAGAGGTTCATCCAGGCGACGGAGTTCTCAACCACCGCGCCCCCGTCCGGTTTGACTTGCTTGACCGTCCAGACCTTTTCCGATTCGCTGTAGGTGTCTGTTACAATCGTCGTTTCTTTCATCGTCGTCTCGTTGTGAGTGCGATGTACAACATTCCACCGAATCTGAGAGTCTTTCTCGAACTTGTAACGAAGCAGATAGCCGTCGTCGTCCTGCGCCCAAACGGTCGCGGACAAGGCGGCAACGATAAAAATAGAATATAAACGAGTCATTGTATTTAGGCAGTAGGCAGTAGGCAGTAGGCAGTAGAGCTTCGCTTTGCGAATTCCTCACTCCTCACTCCTAACTCCTAACTCAAACAGATTGCGAGTTCAAATTAAAACACAGCAGAACTGATGCTCCGCATGATCCAGCGGTTGATATCGGGATAAATCTGCTCTTCAAACGTCTGTCCCTTGTATTCCTTGAACTGAATATTGAGACCGGCGTTGGTAAAGGCGTCAATATCCTCTTTCAGCGCAACGGGAGAATACAGTTGTGAATCTTCCGGGAATCCGACGAAGTAGGACTGTTTCTTTTGAAGCTTGAACTGACGGAACATCATCGGCGACCGCGGAGCAGGGGCGTTAAACGCCGCCGCGCCGGCAAAGACGTCCGGACGAGCCAACGCCAGAGCCATTGCCGCCGTTCCGCCGGCGTCCATGCCAGCCAGGAAGATTCGACGCAAATTGACGTTGAACTGCTTCTTAACTCGTTCGACCGATTCCAGAACCCGGCTTTCAATATCCGACAAGCACAGCAGCGGCCAGGCGCAGCCGTTCTTTTTGGCAAACCCCTGAGGCGCGGCGCCGATATAGTTCTTCAAACTGATTTTCGGCATCTTTTTGAGCAAGTCGTCCTCGGAACCCTCTTGAGAATGAAGCCAGACTAACAGCGGGTAAGCGTACGTACACAAATAGTCCATCGGCGTAAAAACGGAAACGCCGTAGGACGTTTTAAGTTTAATTTCAGACGCGGACGTCGGAGCGGTCGCGCACGGCAAACCGTTTCCAGAACCGTCGAACAGGAAATCAAACGACATCCGTTCCGGCGTTTCGCGTTCGTCATTTCGGGAATATATCGGGTTACTCATGATGGGGGGATAGTAACGTTTTTTTCAGGGCGTGTCAACGGCAAACCCCGCGGTTTTTCTGGATATTTCTATATTAATCAAAACGGAGAAAATAGCAAAACTTTAACGCCTGCTTTCCAGAAAAAAAGTGTAATTAAATCCAAGGTGTAGTCTCATCGTTGCAAATCAAAGTGGAAGTCAAAAGGTGTAAATCAAGTTGATGTTTAAAACGTAACTATTTAACCATCAATCGGTTATGTTATATTTTCGGCAGTTTGTGCCGCGGCAGTCCGTAGGGAGTCGGAAGCCAGACTTCGTCCAGTTCGACTTTATCGACGCGGAACCGGAGCAGGAGGTAAATTGCCGTTGCGGACGTAAACCAAAACGCGTTGAGGACGTACATTTGCGTCAGCCAGACGAAGTGCATGACGTATTCAATATACGACGTTATTTCCATCCCGGCGGCGATAATCCAGTAATACGTCATTTGATTAAAGCACGACAGCAATATCGTCAGCAGGATAATCCCGAAATTCCCGACGAATAACGTGAACAGGACGTACCCGATTAAATGCAGCGGCTTTTGCGTTGCGTAGGCGAAGGATCGGCTTACGGCGTCGAAGCAGTCGCAGTTTTCCGTTACCAGAGCTGGGGCGAGGAAATGAATCCCGATGTAAACGCCCAGCCCAACGACAACGCCCAATCCGAGGCAAACGTACCAGACGGGGAAGAGCCATTGGTTGAGATACGGGATTCTCATTCCAACCCACGCCACGCCCCAAAAGAAATATCCGGCGGCTGCGGAAATAATCAGCGCTCCCAGCCAGGACGGGTACTTGTCCAGCGCCCAGCCCACCGCACGTTTAATAGACGTCCCGTCTCCCACAGTCAGCTTGACGGCGGCGATTCGAGCGATCGCCAGGCTGACAAACGACCACAGGAGAAACGACCCGGCTATTTGCCAGTAGAATGCCGCGCCGTCTGCGTGAAAATACGGGGTGAAATGCAGAACGCACGCGCTCCATAAATCCTTGGACGACGTAACTTCGTTTATCGGCTGCAGGGAGTCCAGAAGGGTGGACTTCGCCGTAACGGTCGACATCGGCTTCGCCCCGGTGTAATGCACTGCCGGCGACCACAGCCCCAGACCGCAGCAAATCAGCGTCGCTGCGGCGGACAGCGCCAGAATCGACGGCGAGAACGCCAGTAAAAACGCCCGAAAAATAAGAAACGGACCGGGAATCCGTTCTGCTAGCGTCGGTCGATAGGGAAGCTCGTTTGAAGTCATGGATATAGTTTGTATGCTAGTTGTTTCCTAGAAATATTGTCAAAACCGCGATGTCGGCGGGGGTGATGGCTCCGATTCGCGACGCCTGTTCGATCGTTTCCGGGCGAATCTTGCTCAACGCCTCTTTCGCTTCCATGCGGAGATGTTTAATCGCGAAGTAGTCGATGTCGGCGGGAATGCGGCGGCGTCCGATTCTGCCCTGTCGGGCGTTGAACTCGTCTTCCTGTTTTAAGTAGCCGGAATACTTCGCGTCGTTGAGTATCTGTTCTACAACGCGGTACGGGACGGGGCGAAGCTGTTCGTATTTTTCCGTCAGCGATTCCCACGTCGTACCCGGTCGGCGGAGATGTTCCCAGACGGACATGCCCTCGTAACGCGTCGATTGCAGGAACTGCATGGTCGATTCCAAACAGGCGATTTTCTCTTCAAACGCCTGCCAGCGGTCGTCGTCGATCAGTCCGCATGCGCGCGCGACAGGCGTCAGGCGACGGTCGGCGTTGTCGCCCCGAAGTCGAAGCCGACATTCCGCCCGGGAGGTGAACATTCGATACGGCTCGTCCGCGCCGCGCGTTACCAGGTCGTCTATCATGACGCCGATGTACGCCTGTTCCCGGGTCAGTTTGAGCGGTTCCCGCCCGGCGACTTTCAGCGCGGCGTTCGCCCCGGCAACCAGACCTTGCGCCGCCGCCTCCTCGTAGCCGGTCGTGCCGTTGAGCTGTCCCGCCAAGTAAAGACCGTCAACCGCCGTCGTTTCCAGCGTCAGGCGAATCTGACCCAGCGACGGGGCGTAGTCGTATTCAATCGCGTAGGCGTAACGAATAATTTCCGCCTCTTCCAGCCCGACAATGGCGTGAATCATGGCGTCCTGAAGGTACGGCGGCAAACTGGTCGAAAGACCGTTGACGTACATCTCGTTCGTGCGGCGTCCTTCCGGTTCGAGAAAAATCTGATGTGCGTCCTTGTCGGCAAACCGGACGACTTTCGTTTCAATCGACGGGCAGTACCGCGGTCCAGTGGACGTAATCTGCCCGGTGTACATCGGGGCTTTATCGAGGTTGTCCGTAATAATTTTATGAACCGTTGCGTTCGTGTGAGCCATCCAGCAGGGGATCTGCTCGACGTCGATGGACTTTGTTATGAACGAAAACGGCTCCGGGACGTCGTCGCCGGCGTGTTCGAGAAGCTTAGAGTAATCGACCGAACGAGCGTTGATTCTGGCGGGCGTGCCCGTCTTGAATCGTTTCAGTTCGATCCCGTTTTCAATCAAAGATTGGCTCAGCCCGACTGACGGGGCTTCGGAGCAGCGTCCGCCGGGAATTTGAGTGGGTCCGTAATGCAAAACGCCCTGGAGAAACGTCCCGGAACACAGAACGACAGCAGGCGCGTAATATTCAGACCCGGTTTGAGTTGTAACGCCGCGAACGACCCGCTTTCCGTTTTCCGTTTGAGTTATCAGCCCGACAACCTGTTCCTGACGCAGCGACAAGTTGGGCTGCTGTTCGCAGAAATACTTGGCTTCGTTCCGATAGAGGGCTTTGTCCGCCTGAGCGCGCGGTCCCTGCATGGCGGGACCTTTGCTCCGGTTGAGCATTCTGAACTGAATCCCGGTCTGGTCGATAAGCCGTCCCATGACGCCGCCCAGAGCGTCGACTTCGCGAACGATCTGCCCTTTTCCGACGCCCCCGATCGCCGGGTTGCAGCTCATCATCCCGATTGTATCGAGGTTCCCGGTCAGCAGCGCGGTCTTGGCGCCAATTCGAGCGGCGGCGCAGGCAGCTTCTATCCCAGCGTGTCCGCCGCCCACGACCAAAACGTCAAAACTGTATTTAGAACAACAACTCATATCTCCCATTATAATTCCAATAGGAGAAAATACGAGGGGGGGGCGGAATTAGTTAGGAGTTAGGAATGAGGAGTGAGGAGTTGAAGAAATTAGCAATTTTCAATTAGCAATTAGCAATTGACGTAAAGCGCCCCCATGGCGTAATTCCGCTCCCGTTGGTCGCTTGTGTTTCTCGCAACTCGCAACTCGCAACTCGCAACTCAATTGCAAGGCGCCGCTCCCAATCCGTCTATCGTCTTTACTCTTTTGCGCCGCGTTCTTTGAGCCACTGAGCTATATTCTTCTTCTCGGTTTCTTCCGCGCAATCTAAAGGCGTCTTTCCTTTGTTGTTTTTAGCGTTGACGTCCAAACCCTGTTCAACATGCCATTGATTGGTTTTAGAGAATTACATCAGACAGCGTCGAATAAAAAAGCGAGAGTTCTGCAGACGCTTCCCTCTCGCAATGTAACTTTTTTGAAGATTCTTTCGTTGATTAGAACAGAACTCTCATACTCAGCGCCAGCATGTCGGCGGCGGTGGATACGGAAATCGGCATTCCAACCGGGGTTGCTCCGTTAAGCGAATTTCTGAACGTGTGTCCGTAACAGAGCGTCGTTTCAATCATGGGCGTCAGCTTGATTGATGCGCCGAAATACAGCATGTGCTGATGGCAAATCGGGCTGGCGAGGTTGCGGTACGCGTAGGCGTCTGGAATGGGGTTGTCGTTGTAAACGTATCCCATTCGCGCGGTGAGACGTTCGTTGATGATTCTTTGCGCTCCCAAATGCAGGCTGAACGTGTTGTGCCAGCCGAGCAGTTGGACGTCGCCGCAGCCGCTGTAAATGTAGTATCGCAAGTCCGCCGCAAGGAGCGTGTTTTGGAAACCGCGGTAAGACGTTCCAATGCTGATAATCTGCGGAACGGTAATATGCAGCTTTCGGACGTTTGGTCCAAGATATGTTCCGTCTGCAGCGTATTCTTCAGTTTGAAAACGGAACGGCTCCATCCATTGAGGGGACTTGTAGCTGAACCCAAACGCCCAGTTGCAGTGCGTGTCGTAATACAGACCAAACTGGAATCCGCCGCCGAACATGTATCGTGACGACGTTCCGCTTGGGAACTGCAACGCCCCAGCTCCTTCTGGCGGAATGGAAATGTACAGCGGGTCGCACAAAATCTGAGCCATTGTCAGCGTGGGAGCAAAACCAAAGCTCAGATTTTCTGTTACCTGATACGAAGCTGTGGGGGCGAATTGCAGCATCATAATATCCGCATTGAGCGTTGACAGAGCGGAGACGGTCGGATCCGGTCCAGCAATCTGTTTCAGAGACGGATACGCGGCTTTTGCGCCGCCCAACGTCGACAGACCCAAACCAAACGTCCAGCGAGAACACGGGTTCTTTGAAACAATGCCAAAGTTTGGCGCAACTGCAACGCCCGGCTGACCGTTGACTTCTCCGTACGGCGTATTAATTTTCATATTGGGGAGAATCATTGCGGCAGAGAATCCCATTTCGCTTTGAGGAAGAGCGGAAATTGTGGCAGGGTTCCAGGTAAGCGCCCCCATGGAATCAAGCGGAGCGCCGACAGCGGCTCCGCCAACGGATTCGTTTATAGCTCCAACGCCGCGCATAAAAATCCCTTGACCAAACGACGGCGTTGACAACGAAATAAGCAGTCCAACGACGATAAATAAAAATGCGATCCTTCTCATTTTTTCTTTTTCCTTTGCGAAGAAAATACTTTGTTCTCCCGATTCGCGCATTTGACAGCCAAATCCGGCTTAACAGGGGGAATGATTTTGCTTCCCTTTCCAGCTACAGAGCAGTCGTTATAGAAAGAACTACTCTGCTGCGTATTTGTTATATCGGGAAGTTTTTAAAAAAAGACTAGAAAAAACAATATAAAAGTATTATATTTACAATAGATTTACATAAAATATAACAATGATAACAATCGTTTCCTGACGTCAAGCGCTGTCCCGAAACTCGACCATATAACCGATAATAACAATGATAACAATCGTTTCCTGACGTCAAGCGCTCAGATGAATAGATGTTTATATATTATGCTATTGACAATATTTAATTTTCTCAAAGTTTGCTATTTAATAATAAATCTCGAAAATCTTCCGGCGGCAAAACGTTGATTGTGTATCCGGTTCCGAGTTCAAATCCTGCAATAGCGTTGATTCGCGGGATTATTTCTATGCGCCAGGAGAACAACTCTGGAATTCGACCGCCAATTCTCGGCGCGGTTCGATAGACGATATTGTACGACGGCGTAATTGGCTCGCAATTCATCGGCGCGGATTGGCTGTTAAACGCAATCAGAGCGCTTTCCAAACGAGACAAGAATCGGGACAGCAAAGCGCCCAACTCGTCCAGAACGGCGTTTGAAACGTTTTCCATATCCGGGCGCGCGATACGAGGCATAATCCAGGTTTCGCCTGCAAAGCGGGATAAAAACGGGCAGAAAACAACGAAATTCTCCGTCGTTTCGACGATGCGTTTTCCCAGATGAAGCTCTTTGTTGAGAATATCCGTCCAAAACAGACGCCCCGTCTGGTTGGCATAGCGTTCCAGATTGGCAAGTTCGTTTTGAACCGCAGGAGGAACCATCGGCAACCCGATAATCTGGCTGTGAACGTGTTCCAAAGACGCGCCCGCGGTTAGTCCCTGATTCTTAAACAGCTGGACGTATTGACACGATTGGTCTTCATAAAAAGAATGAACCTTAAAGGCGTAAAAGCGAATCAATCGCTTCCACTGTTCCTCTCCCAGCAAAGAGCAGCGTTTGTCGTGCCGCGGCGATTCGACGATAACTTCGTGACGTCCGCAAGCTGCCTGACGCGTCATATTGTAAAAAGAATCCGCGCCAGCAGAAAGCTGGAATTCCTGTTCGCTCCACGGCAAACACGGCGAAACGGCGGGGTATCGATTGGGAACGCAGCGAATCGCCCATTGATCCGTTCCCGGATAGCAGACGACGTCCGTTGCCGATGGGGTTTGCTCTTCGTTGCCCTTGCAAAACGGACACGCTGTTGTTTGAGCGTTACACGATTGACTGAACGGTCGGTTCGCCCGTTCTCCAGCGATGATTACGCCCTTGCGGGAAAGCGGATCAATACGGAATTCTGACATGGTTGGCAGGCGTTTGGCATTAGACTGCAGGCAGCAGGTTTTTAAACTATTGCCTCTTGCCTGCTGCCTCTTGTCTGTTTCATTTAGTTTTTAAATTCCAGCGTGCCAATCATTTGCATATCGGTTTCGCCGACAGCTTCTGCGTTCGTTCCGTCTAACATGAACATGAATACCAACTGCTGAGAAGGCTTGGCGCCCTTGAGCATATAGTATCCCCATTGAGATCCGTCTGCCGAATCAGAGGCAATAACCTGAAAGACGTTGACGTTTGACGGCGACATTTCCTCGTTAGCCGCCAGAATTGAGCGCGTCTTTTCGTTTTCTTCCATAACGGCTTCTTCGACTTCTTTTTTGAACTCTGCAAGCGTCATGCCTTTTGTGGATTCCGGATTGTTTGTTTTATTGATAACGCATTGAGCAATGTATTCTCCCTGATGCATAAACCGGAAGATGACCTGATTGGGTTCATTCTTGAAAATACACCATCTGCGGTCGTGGAACATAGTCCAGGCGCCGTCTAAAGACGTGTAATGGATAAGAAGCAGTTCGTCTGTAGGCTCAGTCCACTGTTCAGCCGCTAATTTAGCGTCGCTGGCTGCGGTTGTGGGAGTGATTGTCATTTGAACTCGCGTTTCAATCGCCAAGTCCGGCGTAATAGGTCCGGAACGGCGTTCTTCATTTGTTACCATTCCCGCCCAGATAATGCGATTGGTTTTCAGGCTGTAATAATACTTCAGTTTGAAATTGACAATCGTTTTAACGCCGTCCGTTTCGCCGGTCGCCAAACCTTGAGCGTCAATGATGGCTGTGGTTCCCTTGACGTCGGTCAAAACCTGCTCAACCTGCGCCTGAGTCAATAAATCTAACTGCAGCAAAGCTCCAAGCGAATCTTCAGAAATTGACCACGTGTCTCCAATTGCAACCGGCTGAGTTGGCAAAAGGGTTTCCAGAACCAGACTGGGAGCCATAACTTCCAGGGCGTCCAGTTCGTCCTGATTCATGCAATATTTTTTATGGAAAAATATTACGCTAGCGCCCTCGGCGTCGACGTTGAGCGTCATCTTTTCTGCCGGAATCGAAATCGTATTGCTTTCTCCGTTGACAGTTCGCTGAACTGCGATGGATTGATAATTCCGAATCGCCTGGATGCTGAACGTGTTGTCTTCCTCTCCGGTTTGGATGGTTTTTTCGTTGTATTGAAGTTTAGTCAACGCTTTGACCGGATAGACGTCCATTTCAACAGACGTGCCGTTTGCCGTCTTGATAGTCGTTTTTTCGGGCTTTTCCGCTCCGGCGGGAAGTTTATCGCTATTCTCTGCGGAAGGAATCATCAGCTTGCCCTGAATGTCTTGCTGATAGACGACTTTGTCCAACGCTCCAGCTGTTCGACCGGATTTGAGAACGTACTTCTGTCCGGCTGACGCGGTTTGAGCTGGCGCTGCCTGCTGAGCTTGAGCTGGCGCTGCCTGCTGAGCGAGCGCTGAAACACAGGATAATAACGCTGCGATAAGAGTTATCGCGCAATAGGTTCGAGTAAGTTTCATGTTTTATTAATAATATGTTGAAGGATTAAAACGTCTTTCAAACCAATCCATAAGGTCTGAATATACTATTTCGACATTATTGGTATTATCGGATATTCTAATATGATGGATTAGAGAAAATAAGATATATTTGATAAAGATACAAAGATGATTTGTGATTTTCCAGTCTTTCCTCCTTTCCTATAATTACATTGCAGTTAATAATTAAGGTTGTTTTTCTTAAAAAACGAGATATGAGTAAAATTCCAGAAGAAAGAATTCAGCGGCTTAATCATTGTCAAAAAAATCCTGGCGGGAAATATGTTCTGTATTGGATGGACGCCTCTTTGCGTCAGCGGAATAACAGCGCTTTGGAATACGCGATAGAATTGGGAAACGAGTGCAAAAAAGGCGTTGTTGTTCTGTATTGCCTTCATACGAAAGGGCGGCTAAGCTCTCGACGTCGAGCGCGTTTTGCGTTGGAGTCGCTTAGAGAACTGGAAAAGTCGCTGGCAGCTCGCGGCGTTCAGCTGGCGGTTGTTTACGGAACGCCGCAGGAACTGGTTCCCTCGTTTTGCGTCTCTGCCTGCGCTTTGATTATGGACTGCGCCTATCTGAGAGAAGACCGAATCGTCCGCAACGAAATTGCTCGAGACGTTTTGTGCGCCTGCATTCAGGTTGAGGACAACGTCGTTGTTCCCGTTGAGACGGTCAGTCCTCACGCCGATTATTCCGCTAAATCGTTTCGTCCGAAACTGGCGGCAAATTTGGATCGTTTTTTGATTCTTCCAGACAGAAACGCGCCTGCCGTTTCGAGTCTTAACGTCAATTTGATGAAACTTGATTTATCGGATTTCGACCGGATAGAAAACCAGCTGACGTTTCCATACGACGTTCCTCCAGCAGAAGCTTTCTCCGGCGGGGAATCAATGGCGGATAAACGCTGGCGGCGATTTCTGAAATACGGTTTGGCGCGGTACGATAAGCGTCGAAATCCGTCTGTTGGCGCGACGTCCGCTTTGAGTCCGTATTTGTCTTTCGGGTGTATTTCTCCTGTTCAGATTTTAATTCAGCTGCGAGAAATACTCAAAGACGATTATCTGATAAGCTGCTCTGACGAACAGCGGGAACTGCTTCCTTCCAATATCGCCGCTTTCGAAGACGAAATTTTAACGCGTCGAGAAATTGCGATTAATTATGTATGGTATACGCCCCAGTACGATACGTTTGAAGGGCTGCCGCGATGGGCGCAAAGAACGCTTGAGCTGCGCTCCGTAGACGATCGGGAATATATCTTCTCGTTCAGCGAAATGAAAAGCGGCAAAACCGCTGACTGGTATTGGAATCAATCGCAGCTGGAACTTGTAAAGTCCGGCTGGATGCCTCCTCATACGAGAATGTACTGGGGAAAACAGCCGTTATTATGGACGCGAGAACCCGCCGATGCGTTTAGATACGCTTTGCGTCTGAACAACATTTATCAGCTGGACGGTTTCTCTCCTGGCAGTTTCGCAGGCGTGGGATGGTGTTACGGATTGCACGACTATCCCTTTCACGCCCGACCTGTTTGGGGGTATATTCGCCCCATGACTCGACGCCCCAAACAAATGACAACTAAATCCGATTTCCCGTCAATTCGGCTGCGCGATTAAAACGCTCTTTACGACTATTTCAACGGAACTCGACATACGGCGGCGCACCCTGGCGTTTCCTCCAAACGAATTTCCAACCAGTTGAGAGGCGTTTTAGGAGAAAGCCGATCCCAAAGACGCTTTGCGATTGTCAGAGCAAGCAGTTCCGCTGTGGTATTAAAGACGTCCAGAAGAACGCAATGCTCTGCTGGAAACGACCAAAACAGCGTGGAGCCGTCTGGCTGAGTATACGAAATCTCAAATTGAGAACCGTTTCTCTCAATGGAAAAATCCAGATTATTTCGTGGTAAAAGAAGACGTTCGCGCCACGGCTGCAAAATATCCTTCAACGCCTCGTTGACAACCAAAAAATCGACGGCGTACCCGGCTTCGTTGAGCGGAGCGTCAAGCGCCGCTTCAACGCGAAAGTTATGTCCATGAAGCGGTTCGCAAAAACCGTTTTCAAACACGATAAAATGACTGGCGGAAAAATACCCGCCGGAACAAGCGATTTTCATAGGCGTTATTAACGGGGAAAAATATTCAAACAGGGAAAAAAGAACTCGTAATCTTTTCCTATTCTATTCTATTTTTACAAAATATTACGCATTTTCCAGAAATCTCTCTGGTAGGAGTCTTGATTTTTTGATATAATTGGATATAATTCAATGTAAAAGTAATGTAAAACTTTTGTAAAGGCGTTGTAAAAAACAGCCGACATATAATAAATAAATAATTACTGATAACAGCGTCCGAGCTAACGTTTCAGTTTGAATGGACGCTTATATCATTTCCTATTGTACTATAATTATTATGGAAATCAATAACGATACGAATAATAATTCCGAAATTACTCAAGAAACTCAAAAACCGGGGCTGTGGAGCGTCAGTTTTTTTGCGATGCTTCTGACTCAGTTTTTGGGCGCGTTCAACGACAACATGTTCCGGTTCCTGATGATTCCAATTGGCATTTTTGCCTTGCAGGATTATCTTTGCGGGTTGGAAACCCTTCCCTCTTGGGCGGCGTACGTTGGAATTACCAGCTCTGACCCTCAAGCGCTTCAGGAACTGGCGCAAAAGACGATTTTATTCATCGGAGCGGAACTGTTTTTGATTCCCTTTGTTTTGATGGTTGGTCCCGCCGGTTTTTTGAGCGACCGATTCCGCAAAGATCAGGTCATGGTCGGAACGAAGATCGCTGAAATCGCGATTATGGGCTTTGGCGTTCTGGCTCTTCTGTCTGGAAACGTAATTTTTCTGCTTGTCGTTCTGTTTTTTATGGGAACGCAATCGACGTTGTTCAGCCCGGCAAAATACGGGAGCATTCCGGAAATGGTTCACCCGGAACAGATTCCAACGGCAAACGGTCTTGTTTCCATGACGACGATGGCTGCGTGTATTTTCGGGACGGTTTGCGGGGGAATTTTGTTTGAATTGACGTCTGTCATTGACAAATCAGGAGCGATTCCAACCTGTGCCGCTCCGGGACAAGACCGCGTCTGGATTTCCGCCTGCGCTCTGCTGGGAACCGCTCTTTTGGGACTGCTTGCCAGCTTGTGTATTAAACCGCTCAAAAAGGGAAATCCGGAAGTCAAATATCCGTATAATCCCTTGTCAGGCGTTGTTTCCGACATGAAGTTTTTGTATTCATGGCGAGCGATTTGGGCGGTAACGTTCGCCAGCGCATTCTACTGGGGAATTGCCGCTTTGCTTCAGCTCAATATTGATAAATACATTTTCCCGGAATTCGCTTCGATGGACAACCGATTCGCTGCCAATCTTTGCATGGGCTTGATGACAATCGGAATTGCGGTCGGCGCGGTTTTGGCTGGCGTGATTTCCCGTGGAAAGATCTCCATGAAATTGCCGACGTTTGCCGTTTTGGGGCTGTCGGCTTGCTGCATCGCCCTGTGCTTTGCGCCGGGAGCAAACGCCAACGGCTATTATTGCGCCTTGGGGCTTTTGGCTGCTTTGGGGATTTTTGCCGGTATGTACGACATCCCGCTCATGTCGTTCATTCAAGACCGCTCTCCGGCGGAACATCGCGGACGAATTATCGCCTCAAGCAACTTTATCAGCAATTCAGCCATGCTTTTGGCTCCGATTATCTTTTTCATCATGACGGTTTACGTTGGTCAGTCGGCTCGTTCGGTCTGGTTTTGGAGCGGAATTGTATGCTTGCCGGTATTTGCCATTCTGTTCTTCTTTGCTTTTTTGAAGCAATGCGTTTATTTTATCTTTTGGGCTTATTTTCGCCTGCGATACAAAATTGAAATCGTTGGAGAAGAAAACGTTCCAAAGGATCGCCCAATTTTATACGTATGCAATCATATCAGTTTTCTGGACGGTCCGTTGGGGCGAATGTTCTGGCCAGGCTCTCCCCGTATGCTGATGTGGACGGCTTTTACCAAAGGTCCTTTTAAACACTATTTGACAGTCGATCTCTACAAAGCCATTCCTGTCAGTTCTGGTCGTGAAGCTTTTTATGCAGTCAAAGAAGCCAGAGAAGCTCTGAAAAATGGAGAGAATGTAGGGATTTTCCCTGAAGGCGGCATTGCCCGCTGGGGCGTACTTCAGCCGTTCCAGGCAGGAGCTGTTAAAATACTTAAAGATACAAATGCCGTAGTTATCCCAGTTTATATGGGCGGACTGTGGGGTAGCGTATTTAGCTACTATGGGCAAAAATTCTTCTGGAAATTGCCAAGTTTTTTCAGAAAACGGATTACAATATTATATGGGAAACCAATGGAAAATGTTACTAATCGTTTCCAGCTTTATCAGACGATAAAGATAATGGAGAACCGTTGGTTCGAAATGGAACACGAGCGGGAGGTTGCCATATTTAATGCATCTCACCCCAATCATTGCGAAAATAACCAATCCTAATAATATATAATGATACCGGTACGTAAATTTTTAAGAATTTGCCATCAGCAAGCTGGGATTATGAAAATAGCTGATTCCAGCGGAAAAGAGTTGACGGGGCGAAGACTCTTAATGGGAGCTTTGGTTTTTCGCCATTTTTTTCATCGGGCAATATTAGCTAAAGACGAAAAAATTGTTGGCATTCTTCTTCCTCCAAACGTTATAACGACCATTGTCAATGCCGCTTTGGCTCTTGATAAACGCGTTTCCGTAAATCTGAACTACACCGTCTCAAACGATATTATGAACAAGTGTATTCAGACGGCGGGAATCAAGCATATTATTACAAGCCGTAAAGTGCTTGATAAACTCAATTATCATGACCTGAATGCTGAACTGGTTGTATTGGAAGACGTAGCAGACAAAATATCCAGGGGCGATAAAATCAAAGGAGCTATTGAGTCGTATTGTCCCTGCTGGTTTGTCGATTGGCTTTTGGGTCTGAAAGACATCTCCCCTGACAACCTGTTGACGGTTATTTTTACTTCCGGCTCAACTGGCGTTCCTAAAGGGGTTATGCTTACGCATGACAATATTGATTCCAATATTGTGTCGTTCATGGACTTGGAACGAATTGACTGGCCGGACATCCTCATGGGCGTTATGCCGACGTTTCACGCGTTTGGTTACGTTGTCAATATTTGGGTGATCTTAACAAAGCGAGTCAGAGCTGTATATCATCATTCGCCGCTGGAACCTAAAATAATTGGCAAGTTGACCAAAAAGTACAAGTGTACTGCAATCATTGCCACGCCTACGTTCTTCAGATTGTTCATTCGCAAATGCGAGCCTGATGATTTGAAGTCTATTGAAATACCCGTTGCCGGCGGCGAACATATGCCCATTGACGTCATGGACGCTTTTGAAGAGAAGTTCGGCGCTCGACCTCTGGAAGGGTTTGGCGCGACGGAATGTTCGCCGGTTGTTTGCGCTAACATCTTGGAACGCCGCCGCGTTCATCCAGGAGAAATTCTTCGCAAAGACGGTTCAATTGGTCTGCCGCTTCCCGGCGTTTTAGTGGAAATTCGCAACATTGACGACGAAAAAACGGTTCTTGGTCCAAACGAAGTCGGCATGATGTGGGTTCGCGGGCGCAACGTCATGAAGGGATACCTTAACATGCCGGAAAAGACGGCTGAGGTTATCAAAGACGGCTGGTATAAAACGGGAGACTTGGCAAAAATCGACGAAGACGGATTTATCTATATCACTGGACGTTTAAGCCGATTCTCCAAAATTGGCGGCGAAATGGTTCCTCACGAGGGAATCGAAAAGGCGATTGGCGACATTATCGGAATCACGCCGGACGAGCCGTTGAGCGTTATTGTTTCCTCCGTCCCCAATGAAAAGAAGGGCGAAAAAGTTATCGTCATGTATACAGACCTCAAAGGCAAAACGCCGGAGGAAATTGTATCTGCAATGCGCGACAACAACATTCCGCCTATCTGGATTCCGTCAATTGACGCCTTTGTTCAGGTTGAAAATATTCCAATTCTCGGAACGGGAAAACTGGACATCCAGGGCGCAAAGAACCTTGCTTTGAAGGTTATGAACCAGGAGAATTGAAAACGAAGAAACCGTCCGCGCCGACATGAAAGCCAGCGGTCTGTTTGAATAAGCGGCGAAACGTTGTGTGACATCTTTCAGAGTGCGAGAGTGCAGCGGCAGCGAAACTCTCGCTTTTTCAGAAAACGACGAGAACGACGAAAAACGTTTCTACGTCGAAAAAGCTCGAACTTCCGGATCGCGGGCGTGTCGCCCGCTTAAATAAAAAACGCGAGCTGTCGCTCGCTTATAAAAGCGAGAGCTTTGCTCTCGCACTCCGAAAACGCCGAAAAAAAGCCCTCGAGAGAAACTCTCAAGGGCTTTAATATACATAAGGCGGAACTTCCTTGCACCGTAAGCAAGTCGTCTC
>CACXSS010000008.1 GCA_902770245.1 uncultured Planctomycetota bacterium
GTGTAATGAAAAAACTTTGTTTAGTTCGTTTTTTTAGCGTATTCTACGAGAGTTTATCGGCTGCACCTTAGTTCGTTAGCGGGTCGTTGGATACGGCGGCGCCTAAGGGCGCCGCACTCCCCGACCTTCGGCTCGTCTAATTAACGACTTCCAATTATTCATTTCACCACAAAGTTCACCATCTTTCCGGGAACGATAATCTCTTTGACAATCGTTTTCCCTTCGAGCTGTTTGGCGATTTTTTCGTCTGCAACGGCGGCGGCGCGCATGGCGTCTTTGTCGGCGTCGATGGGAACGGTAACAACGGCTTTCATCTTGCCGTTAATCGAAACGGGGATGTCTTTGGTCGATTCAACCAAAGCGGATTCGTCCCACGTCGGCCACGGTTCGTACGCCAGCGTCTTGTCGTGTCCGAGCGCCTGCCAGAGTTCTTCCGCAATATGCGGCGCGAACGGGGACAGCAGCAGGACAAACTGTTCCAGCGCCTTTTTCGGTCGGACGGTTTCTCGAGTAAAGAAGTTCGTGAACTCCATCATTCGGGAAATAGCCGTGTTGAACGCCATGTTGTCAATGTCTTGCGTAACAGCCTTGATCGTTTTGTGCAGGACGCGTCGCTGTTCTTCTGTACAGGCGACGTCCTGAACCGCAGAGCAGAGTTCCGTTCCGTCGGCTTCTTCGTCAACGACCAGACGCCAGACGCGTCCGAGGAAGTTGTGAACGCCGCCGACAGCCGTTTCCGACCACGGTTTGACGACTTCCAGTGGGCCCATGAACATTTCGTACAGACGGAGCGAGTCAGCGCCGTGTTCCGCCACGACGTCGTCCGGGTTGATGACGTTGCCGCGGGACTTGGACATCTTTTCGCCGTTTTCGCCCAGAATCATGCCCTGGTTGACCAGTCGCTGGAACGGTTCTTTTGTGGAAACGTATCCGCGGTCGTACAGGACTTTATGCCAGAATCGGGCGTAGAGCAGGTGCAGAACGGCGTGTTCCGCGCCGCCGACGTACAGGTCAACCGGCATCCAGGCTTTTTCAATCGCCGGGTCGACAAACGCCTTGTCGTTTTTCGGATCCAGGTATCGCAGATAATACCAGCAGGAGCCCGCCCATTGCGGCATCGTGTTGGTTTCTCGGATGTACTTTTTGCCGTCGATTTCCTGATACAGCCATTCCGCCGGCGCATGTGACAGCGGCGGTTCCGGCTCGTGCGTTTCCGACGTATGGAGCGCTTCTTTCGCCAGTTCGGAGACGTCGAACTTCTCCATTTTCGGCAGGTCGATAGGCAGCTGATCCGCCGGGACGATTCTCATCAAGCCGGTGCGCTTGCCGTTTTCGTCCAGTTCGTGGAGAATCGGGAACGGTTCGCCCCAGATGTGCTGACGGGAGAACAGCCAGTCTCGCAGTTTGTAGTTGACCGCCTGACGTCCAAATCCGCCGTCGGCGACGAACTTGGTAATAACCTTTTTGAATTCCGCTGTGGGCGTTCCGTTGAACTGCTCGGAGTTAATCGCAACGCCGTCGGCAATAAACGCTGCGGTGCCAGCAAAGAGTTCTTCTCTCGCCTTTTTGTCTTCCTCGGACGTTACCTGCGGGTCAACGACCGGGATAATCGGCAGATCGAACTTCTTCGCAAAGTCGAAGTCGCGGGTGTCGTGAGCGGGAACCGCCATAATCGCGCCGGTGCCGTAGGAAATCAAAACGTAGTCTGCAATCCAGACGGGAATCGGTTTGCCGTTGACCGGGTTAATCGCATAGAATCCCGTAAAGACGCCCGTTTTGTCTTTGTTAAGATCCGTTCTGTCCATTTCGCTCTTGTGAGCCGCTTCTTCCTGATACGCCTTGACAGCCGCCGCCTGTTCGGGCGTCGTCAGACGGTCAACAGCCGGGTGTTCCGGCGAGATAACCATGTACGTCGCGCCAAAAAGCGTGTCCGGACGCGTCGTATAGATTCTCAGCGAATCTTCGTCCGGCTTTTTCGGGAACCCGGACTGGGCGCGCGCCGCTTTCCAGTCCTCGTATTTGTCCTTGTCGCCGATGTAAAAATCGACTTCCGCGCCGATGGAACGACCGATCCAGTTTCTCTGCAGAGCCTTGACGCCTTCGGGCCAGTTGAGCAGTTCGAGGTCTTTTTCCAGACGGTCAGCGTAGGCGGTAATGCGGAGCATCCACTGACGCATCGGCATGCGGACGACCGGGTACCCGCCGCGTTCGGAAACGCCGCCGATTACTTCTTCGTTCGCCAAAACCGTGCCCAGTTCCGCGCACCAGTTTACCGGCGCGTAGGACTGATACGCCAAACGATGTTCGTCCTGATACCGTCTGACGGCTTCGTCGCCCTGCGCCTTAACGTCTTCCGGAATCGGGAGTTCGGAAATCGGACGTCCCTTTTGCTGCTCAGCGTCAAACCACGTGTCAAACAGAACCAGAAAGATGAACTGCGTCCAGCGGAAATAATCGACGTCCGTCGTCGCCAGCTCGCGATTCCAGTCGTACGAGAACCCCAGCGCCTGCAACTGACTGCGGAACCGGTCGATGTTTTTGTGAGTCGTGATTCGCGGGTGAATGCCGGTCTTTTTGGCGTACTGTTCCGCTGGCAGACCGAACGCGTCCCAGCCCATCGGGTGCATGACTTGGAACCCGTTCATGCGGCTGTATCGACAAACGATGTCCGTTGCCGTATACCCTTCCGGATGCCCGACGTGAAGTCCGTTTCCGCTCGGGTACGGGAACATGTCCAGAACGTATTTCTTCTTGGCTCCTTCGGGCAGATGAGCGTCTACCGCGAACGTGTTATTGACTTTCCAGTATTCTTGCCATTTCGGCTCGACAACGGCGGGATTGTATCGCATGGTTAGTTAAATAAAATGAAAATGTGGGGAAACAAAAAGCCTGCAACCGTCGCTTTGACAATCGCAGGCTTAGATATAGGCATAACTTCCGTAAAGCCAAACGTTGTCAATTCAACGCGGTTAGTAACAATGGCAGCAGGGGAAGTTCGTTTTTAGTAATCATTTTAAATATATTCTATTTAGTTTACCTTTTCTGTCAAGAGGGGGAGAAAAGGCAATTCTTGAATGAAACCTGCAGGATAATTATTATCCGCCGCTTTACAGCGCCCGTCGAACGCGGCGGGTTCTCTGACCGTAAACCGGTTTGGGCGGTTCTTCCGCAATCGGTTCGGAATGGGAGTTGTCGGCGTCGGGTTTGCTGGACGTCGCCGCCGGGGTAGCGAATGCAGCAAAGCCCGGGATCTCGTCTCGTTTGAGCAGTTTGTTGATTCTCATTTCGATTCTCGTCAGCTCGACGCCCTCTTCTGCTGTTACAAACGTGAACGCGACGCCCTCTTTGCCCATGCGGCCGGTTCTGCCGACCCGGTGAACGTAGTCGTCGCAGAACTGCGGAATGTCGTAGTTGATAATATGTGACACGCCGGAAATGTCCAGTCCGCGCCCAACGACGTCCGTTGCAACCAGAAGCCGGACTTTGCCGTCGCGGAACTTCTGAATCGTCTTCATGCGCTTGTCCTGTTCCATGTCGCCGTGCATGCCCAGCGCGTCCGGATACCATTTTTTAACGATTGCCGTGAGCTGTTCCGTTCGTTTTTTGGTTCGGCAGAAAATAATCGCCTGATGCGGATTTTCGCGCTCTAAAAGCCGTTTGAGCAGTTCGACTTTGCGTTCCGGCGCGACGGAAAAGTACGACTGTTCAATTGTCTCAACCGCCAGATTTTTGGGCGAGAAGTCCAGCTTTTCCGGATTGTTCATGTAATGGCGCGCCAGATGATCGACTTCCGGCGGAATGGTTGCAGACATGAGCATCGTTTGCCGCGAGTCCGGGCAGCGGCGCAGAATCTTCTCGATGTCCGGGCGGAACCCGATGTCCAACATTCTGTCTGCTTCGTCCAGAACGACGAATTCCAGCTTGGACAGATCAAGGGCTTTTCGCATAAACAGGTCGATGATTCGACCCGGCGTGCCGACGGCGATATCGACGCCCTCTGACAAGAGCGCAGTTTGTTTCGCCAGCGGCGCGCCGCCGTAAAACGCGGCAATCGCCAAGCCGGTGTACTTGCCCAGACGCAGAATTTCGTCTCTGACCTGAACTGCCAGCTCGCGCGTCGGGACGAGAATCAGGGCGCGAGGCGAGAACATCGTTTCGTCAAATTCCAGCTTTTGCAGAATCGGGAGCGAGAACGCCGCGGTCTTGCCGGTTCCGGTTTGCGCCTGACCCATCACGTCGCGCCCGGTTCCCGCCAGAGGAATCACGCCCATCTGAATCGGCGTCGGCTCCAAGTAGTCAAACTTGTTGAGCGCCCGCATGATCTCCGGCTTTAAGTTGAACTGCGAGAACTTGTTATTCGACCAGTCCTGAGCGCTTTCCGGCTCCGCGTCGTCTGTATACTCTTTGAGCGCCGGCGACTCCTTTTCAGATTGCGCCTTGACCGCCATCTTTTTCACAGCTTTCTTTTCCGGCGCAGCCTTTCGCGGCTCGGCGGTCTTCTGTCCAGACGTTTTTTCTTTGACAGCTTTCTTTCCAGACGCAGCTTCCGCATCAGGAGCGCTTACCTCTTGTTTTGCCTTCTTTTTAGATGGAGCGGGCTTTGCCTTGTCAGACGCTTCCGGCTTGCTTTCCAATACAGAATCCAACGCCGAGACAGCAGGCATTTCCTTGGAAATTGAGACTTTCGGACTGGCTTTTTTCCGCTCGACAGGTTCAGAGCTTTCAATCAGGGGCTGATATTTTTGGTATCGCCCCTGACTGACCTGGTTCACGTCGACTAATTCGACAGAGTCTTCATTTGACGCATCTTCTCTATTTTCGTTCAAAACGGCTTTTTTTTTACCGTTTTGAGCGGTTAAAACGTCCTTTTCCTTTCGAAATGTCGTTTTTTTTTCCGCAGCGTTTTTATCAGCGGAATCGGTCGAATCGGAATCCGACGCGGGTTTTGGCTCAGCAGGTTCCTGCGGCGCTGTCGTTACGCGAGGGCGTTTTCCCAGACCGAGTTCCTGTTTAAGCTCTTCGCGGAGTTCTTCCTGAAGCTCCTGACGAAGCTCTTCGAGAAGTTCCTGCTTGATTTTGCGCTTGATTTCCGCCAGAAGATTGAACGTGTCGGACGTCGGCTCCGGTTCAACCGCCGTCTTTTTTACCGGCGCGGCTGCCTTGACAGGAGCGGCTTTGACCGGGGCTTTCTTCGCCGGTTCTTCTTTGTCTTTCCGGTTGTTTTGACGCGCTTTTTGATCTCCAGCCGACTTTTCGTCACGGAGCTTTTCGCTGGCTTTTTTGTCACGTTTGTCGTTGGAGGCGCGTTCGCTTTCTCGATTGGAATTGCGCTTGCTGCGATTTTTCCCTCGAGACGGGCGATCGGCGACGGTTTGCTGCATGTCTTCGGAATCGAAGTCAAACAGACTGTCCAGACCGTCGTCTTCGTCCTCGTCGTCGGTCATGTATCCCACCGGGGGCGGGGGAACGTCCGGACGCTTGGCGTCTCGGATAGAAGGATTGTATCGCGGAACGGGAGACGGAATCGGGGACTCTTTTGTCGGCTTGGGACGTCGAGTCGTTGTTTTGATAATCGGTTCGTCTTCCTTCAGTTCCGATTTTTTAGCCGCGCGGTTTTTACGCGCTTCTGCATTGCGAGACTTTGCGTCTTCGCGTTTGGAATCGTTTCCTGAACGATTCTGGTTTTCATTTGGACTCATTTGTAAACAATTTATTTTAGTTGTGAGCGAGAACCGGATTGCAAGTTAATTGCCGTTCTGCGCTCCCATAACCCAGTCGTACAGGGCTAAATACTGCCTGGCGAAATCGTGCGTTGACGCGCCCTGCGGACTCTTGAAAAACGAGGAGAGGAAATCCAGCCGCCCTGTTTGTCCTCTTCGGCGGGCGGTAAGCGCCAAACGCGATAAATCCAGCACCAACGGAGCCGCTAAAATCGAATCGCAGCCCTCCCACGTAAACTGGAGCGCCATTGGCGTGCCTAAAAATCCCTGGAAATGAATGTGATCCCAGGCGGTTTTCCAATCTCCTAAACTGTTAATTCTCTCGATAGTTACCAGCGTTTGCGGGCGATATCCCAGGATTTCTCCCAGAAGCCGGTCTTTGCTGGCGACTTTGGCTGTCTTGTTGGCGGGATCGTCTAAAACGACAGCGTCGAGATTGCCGAAAATATTGTGTCCGACCCAGCTCATGACGTTGAAGTTCCGGTTGCGGAACATCGGGGCGAGAACGCTTTTCATGAGCGTTTCCCCCGTCTTGCCGTCGAATCCCATGTATGCGGAACCGTACTGTTCGCTCCACAGGTCTCCCAACGGAACGGGAACGCCGGTGGACGGCGTAAAGTTGATAAACGTCCAGCCATTTTTCATGGCGGCGTATCCGTACAGCGAGCTTGCCGGAAGAGAGGATTCAGAGGACTGAGAGCATTTTTTATTTAACGCTTTATCCCATAAGGAGTTGAGTTTTTTACTGTCGTCGCCGCTCTTTTCCAGAATGGACTGCACAGCCGCGTTGACCGGCTCTGTAGACGAAACGTTGACGACAATCAGGTGAGAAAGCCCGTTTTGCTCGACAAAGGCTTTCATTTGACTTTCAAGACGAGCAACGGTCTCCGCAGGCGCGTCTTCCGTTGGAAGATCCATATCCGCCAAAGACGCGATGCATTTCCCGCTGCCGCGAATCGTGCCGGGGACAAGTCGGGAATCGATAGCCGCCAGGTCGCGTTTGCAGGACTGAATCAGGTCAGAACGAATGGCAGGATGGATTCCGCCCAAGGTCGCTACGGTGTCGTAAATCGACCCGGTTCGGATTTCGCATCCGCCGACGAAGAACTCTGACCAGGCGGGGAAAACGGAACTGACGTCCTTGAAATCGTAGTTTTCCGTTACCAGCCCAGTCCCGTCCGTTTTGCCAGCCTGCAAAGCCGACAAACCCAGTATTGCCGTCGAAGCCACTCCGCCTCGCGCACCGATTAACCAAAGACCTGTTTTCTCCTTATTTTGCTTTTTCATATCGTCTTGCTCATATAAAATATAAATAATCCTCTTGTCGCATTATACGTCTTAAAATCAAATCCGTAAAGGTATATTAGGCGGGAATCTCAAAAAAATGTATAAGATTTTTATAAAATATCGTTCAATATAGAATAAGAGACAAAAATAACAGATAATTTTATCTTGCTTGTACACCTAAAATAAAACCCGCGGCGTGGCTTTTGTCAGGGAAAGAGGTTGTCTTACGGAAGCTAAAGGCAACCGGGGAAATTCCGACTAAAGCGTTAGCTGCGGGTTTGAAAAAGCTCCTGCTGAAGATTTTTCGGATGGGTTATGCGCCTAAAACGATAACGGATAAGGGGTTAAGGGTTAACGGAAACGGTAAACAATATGGTTTTGAAGGAATTTTGGGTATGCGAATTATAAGCCCTGAAGTTCGTTGAGCATGCGGTTTAAGGCAATGTCCAGCTTGGCTTCAGTTTCGTACGTGCCAGCGGCGATTTCAGCGCGAATCCGGTTGACCAGATCCATGCGGATGCCTTCGGTGTCGGCGACGCTGGAAGCGGTGGAGATGGCGCTGACGTCGGAAACGTTGTTGTTGACGCCGGAAAGACGAATGTCGTCTTGAATTGTATTGGCAGCCTTAGTTTCGGAAACCTGGGCGGCGCCGTTGACCGGCTGAGCCGAAGAGGTCTGGTTGATGCGCTGAGTTCCAAACAGGGGATTCAATCCATTGATTTGCATAATTGTACCTCGCTAAAGCAAAGTTGTTATTGGGGGCGAAGCAGAGAGCGTTAAAAACGCGCTGACTTCCATGTCTTTTAATTTGAATACTGACGGGAAAACCGACTGTATCAACTAACCGTTATAGCATAAAACCGAATAATTTGGAAGAGCAATTTTGCATCCTGCAAGGTCTTCCGAAGGAAATCGGTTCGAGCCGATTTTAAAACTCGTAAGTCTTTATTTTCTTTTGAGTTTCGTTTCGCAATTTTTTCAATTGCTTATACCATTGATACGTCCCGGGACGGAAAAAGTTCGTCGAAAAAGAAAAATTTTTTATTTTTTTATTTCGAGTTCATTTTTTCGGCGTCCCCTCTTGTAAAAATTGCTTTTTTAATTTAATATATAATGAGTGAGTTATAATAAGTGAGTCGTTAAGATGACAGCGGCTTTATCATTTTTCATTATTTATTTTTACCCTTTATTCAACAACCATGAGCGCATTGTTATCAGCCTTTTCCTTTACCGCGGTAGACGGAGCGGTTTTTGCTCTGTTTATTTTGGCGGTTTTGGTCATTAGTATTGTTATGAGTTTTATGGGCAAGAAGAAGGACGGCGCGGAGTCGTACTTCCTTGCTGGACGCGGTTTGCCGTGGTGGCTTATCGGCTTTTCGCTCATCGCAGCGAACATCTCAACAGAACAGTTTATCGGCATGTCCGGCAACGCCTCGCAATGCACCGGTTTGGCGATTGCTTCTTACGAATGGATTGCCGCCATTTCTCTGGTTTTCGTCGCCTTTGTCTTCGTTCCGATGTTCCTTCGCTGCGGGATTTACACGATTCCTCAGTTCCTGGAATACCGTTACAACAAGCTGGCGCGAACGCTTATGTCGTTAAGCATGATCGTTATTCTGTGCGCCGTTACGATTGCGGTTGTTATTAACTCCGGAGCTTTGACGATTGACGTTCTGTTCAGCGGAATGAGCGTTTTTGGAATCAATATTAACATTGTAACAGCCGGCTGGTTTATCGGCATTTTGGCTGCGATTTACGTCTTTACCGGCGGTTTGAAAGCCTGCGCCTGGGCGGACCTGCTTCAGGGTTCCGGCTTGCTTCTGGGCGGATTCGTCATCATGCTGGTTGCGTTCAACACGTTTGCCAAGAAGGACGTTGCTGAGCTGGGAATCACCCCGGATCACACTCGTCCGGCTGTCTATCAGGGCAAAGACCTGACCGAAGGCGTTACAACCGAAACCCAGGTCTGGAAGAAATTCACAACCGTCAACCAGGACAAACTTCACATGGCTCGTCCGAATAACGACCCGAACATCGTTTGGACGACCCTGCTGCTGGGCATCTGGATTCCCAACCTGTACTACTGGGGACTCAACCAGTACATTATGCAAAGAACCCTCGGCGCGAAGTCGCTGGCTGAAGGACAAAAGGGCATCGTTTTTGCCGCCGCCATGAAACTGGCGATTCCGTTTATTATCGTCTTCCCCGGCATTATCGCATTCAACCTGTACCATCAAGACATGGCAAAACAGGCGGAATCGGACAAGTCCGCCAACGCCGATACGTGGGTTTTGTTTGAATCCATTAAAGACAAGGCTTCTGAAGAAAAGAGAGTCTTTAAGTTCGATCAGGACTTTGCGAACCTCAATACTCAAAAAGCTGAACAGGTTCTGGCTTACAACGCAGCTGTCAAGAACGTCAAGGTTGACGACCTGCTGGCTGCTCAAAAAGATTATTTAGACGCCGAAGGCAAAGCGACCCCCGCCGCCTTGTACATGGCGAACTCGGAACTGCTGAGTCAGTGCGCCGCTGAAGATTACCCGGCAGACATGGCGCCGATGGCTAAGTACACTCGCCGTCTGCAGGAAAACTTCGGATTGGTTACGCCCACGTATCCGGTTCAGAAAGAGCTGGTCGGATACAAGTTCGACGCTGCGTTCCCGATGCTGCTCCGCAATTTGAACATTCCCAACGGCTTGCGCGGATTCGTTCTGGCGGCGTTGCTGGGCGCGGTTATCAGCTCGCTGGCGTCCATGCTTAACGCGGCTTCTACCATCTTCACGATGGATATTTACAAGGAATACATTCACAAGAACGCCTCTGAGGGCGGCCTGGTGTTTATCGGACGCGTTTGCGTCGTGTTGGCAATGATCGCCGGCTGTATGATTAGCCCGATTCTGTCAGACCCGCGCTTTGGCGGTCTGTTCAAGTTCATTCAGGAATTCCAGGGATTCATCTCGCCCGGCATTCTCGCCATCTTTATTGTCGGTTTGACGTTCAATCGAACCCGGGGCGCTTACGGCGTTTTAGGCTTGCTGGCGTCGCCGATTATCTACGGCGCTTTGATGCTGGTCATTCCGGAAGTCAACTTCCTCAACCGAATGGCGATTACGTTCGTTTCGATTACCGTTTTGCTGTCGATTCTGACGATCGTCATGCCGTCGGCGGAAGCAAGAGCGCTGCCGCACAACGACGAGATCGAACTGGTAAACTCCAAGGGCGCCATTGTCGCCGGCGTTCTGGTCTGCATCGCGACCATTTCGCTGTACTACGTGTTCTTCTAATTTAAGAAATGTAACACAACGGCAAGACGGCTTTGCGTCGCCTTGCCGTTTTTTATCCCTATTTATAGCTAACGGAACTTCACAATGATTAACATGCGTCGACTGCGGTTTAATCCCGCGGTTCGTTCTTTAGTTCAGGAATATTCGCTGGATTCCAGCAAAATGATTCTCCCGCTGTTTGTTCGGGAAGGATCGGGAATTAAACTGGAAATCGGCTCCATGCCGGGTCAGTTCCAAATGTCGCTGGACGTATTCAAAGAGAAAATTCGTCAGCTGTCGGATTTGAATATCGGCGGCGTGATTCTCTTTGGAATTCCAGACGTCAAAGACGAAGTCGGGTCAGACGCGATGTCCGACAGCGGCATCATTCCCCGCGCTATCGAAGCGGCGAAGTCGGTCAACGATAAAATGCTTATCGTTACAGACGTCTGTTTTTGCGAGTACACGTCGCACGGTCATTGCGGCTGTATCGGAGACGTCGGCGGGCGGAAAGAGGTTGACAACGACAAAACGCTGGACATGATTGCTCGTCAGACGCTGGCGCACGCTCGCGCCGGCGCGGATATGGTTGCCCCGTCCGGCATGATGGACGGCATGATCGGCGCCATGAGAACCTCGCTGGACGCGTCCGGGTTCGCTCATTTGCCGATTATGTCCTATTCCGCCAAGTACGCCAGCGCGTTTTACGGTCCGTTCCGAGAGGCGGCGGAATCCGCTCCGCAGTTCGGCGACAGACGCTCTTATCAAATGGACTTCAAAGCCGGAATCGGTCAGGCGATGCGAGAGATTCAGCTCGACATCGACGAAGGCGCAGACATTGTCATGGTCAAGCCGGCGTTGGCGTATCTGGACGTTATCCGCCTGGCAAAAGAGCGATTTCCCGACCTGCCGCTGGCGGCGTATAACGTTTCCGGAGAATACTCTATGGTTAAGGCGGCGGCGAAGTTGGGCTGGATTGACGAACGACGAATTGTTGAGGAATCGTTGATCGCTATCGCCCGCGCCGGGGCGTCAATTGTTATCACGTACTGGGCGGAAGACGTCGCTCGATGGGAGAAATAAAAATGCCAAAGACTGTTATACTCGTTTCAATCGCTCATTTGCGAGAGCAGGATTTATCTCGGTTGCCCAACCTGGTCAAAGCGTGTCAAAAAGGACAGACGGTTACTCTCAAGCCGACGTTTCCGTGCGTTACATGCCCGGTTCAGGCGAACATGACAACCGGCAAACTGCCCAACAAACACGGCATCGTCGGGAACGGGCTGTATTATCGCGACCGCCATTTTCTGGAAATGTGGACGGGCGACAACTCCGTTATCGAAACGCATCAGATTTGGGACGTTCTGGAACACAGCCAACAGGAAATCGAGTCCGCCGTCTGGATGCCGCTGCATTCCAAGTTCTGCGAGGCGGACTACGTCTGCACACCGGCGCCGATTCACAATCCGGACGGGTCGGAAACGCTGTGGTGCTGGTCGCGCCCGGAATCGCTTTACGGTATGCTGCGAGACAAGTACGGCGATTTCCCGCTCATGAACTGGTGGGGGCCGATGTCCAACATCGTTTCGGATACGTGGTCGGTGGATTCCGCCATCTATCTTGCTCAAACGCAGCGACCATCGTTCTTCTACATCTATCTGCCGCATACTGATTACGAATCCCAGAAGTTCGGACCGGACAGCCCGCAGATGATGGCGTCTCTCGACAAGTACAACGATTTAATCGGGAAACTTGTCGATGAAATGACCGCCGTTTACGGAGAGGAAAACCTCGTTTGGCTTTTCGCGGGCGAATATTCCATCGTTCCCGTCGATCATGTAACGTATCCCAACCGGATTTTGCGCGACGCCGGTTTGCTGAAAACGATTTCAGAATCCAGCGTTCCCAACCCGCACGTTCATCACGTTCCCGGCATGCCACAAAAAGAGCTGACGGGAAAAGAAGAACTCATCGACTTTGCCAACACGCCGGCGTTTGCCGCGGCAGATCATCAGTTTTCGCACGTGTATCTGCAAGACCGCAGCCCGGAGAATGTAACAAAAGTCGCTCAGCTGTTTGAGGGGAAAGAAGGGTTTGACGACGTCGTTTACGGCGACCGTCTGACCGATTTCGGGCTCAATCACGATCGAACCGGCGATCTGGTTTTGGTTTCCGCGCCGAACTCCTGGCAGGCGTATTATTACTGGCTCGACGACGCCAACGCGCCGTCGTTCGCCCATACGGTTGACATTCACCGCAAACCCGGCTACGACCCGTGCGAGCTGTTTTTCGATCCCGTCATTCGCGGCATTCCAACGGACGCCTCGCTCATTAAAGGCTCTCACGGCGCTCCCGCCAGAGAAGACAATCAGAAAACCGTTCTGGCAGCGTCTGAAAATGTTACGTCAGAAACGGAACTCGCCGACGTTGACATTTTCGAAATCGTTATGAAAGCCTATGGGTTTGACAGTTACTAAAGTTATGAATAGCTGGGAGGATTCTGGGAGATTGCTGGGAGGGTTCTGGGAAAGTTCCCAGAAGCTCCCAGTAGTTCCCAGCAATTTCCAGAGTTTATCTCTTGTAAAGAGTACATTATAGCGCTATAATTAAATCAGAAGTTTGAGGACGGCGAACGGCGTCGGTTGTTCGCGTCCTTTGTATAAGCAATCACATCCGATTTTCACAACATATTATCATGCCATCAGTATCAATTATAATGGGGTCCAGCAGCGACTGGTCCAAAATCAAGAATTGCGCTCTGATTCTCAAAGAGTTCGGGGTCGAGTTCGACGTTCGCGTCTTTAGCGCGCACCGCACGCCCAAGGCGCTGGAAGCGTTTGTCAAGTCCGCGCCGGAACGCGGGGTCAAGGTGATTCTGGCAGCCGCCGGCGGCGCCGCTCATCTGGCGGGCGTTATCGCCTCCATGACAGTTCTTCCGGTTATCGGCATTCCCGTAGAAACGAACCTCTGCGGCGGGCTGGACTCCATGCTGTCGATGATTCAGATGCCCGGCGACATTCCTGTCGCGACCGTTGGCGTCGGTTCCGGCGGGGCGAAAAACGCCGGCATTCTCGCGGTGGAAATTCTGGCTCTGTCCAACCCGGAATTGCTGGAAAAGCTCAATCAGTACCGCGTCAAGATTGCTGAAAAAGTCAACGCCATGGACGAGAAGCTCCAGGAGACAATCAAGGAAGAGCTGGGCTAGAGAGGGAATGGGGAGTAGGGAATAGGGAGTAGATATTAGAACTAATCAATACTATTCCCTATTCCCTAATGCCTATTCCCTATTTCCTTCTTTTCTTTTTGTAGTCCGGTTTCTTTTCTGGGAACTGATAATCAAACCCCGGTTCGACCGCATTGGGATCATGCGGCTTGTACTGGAAGTTTTCTTCTTTGGGAACGCGCGGAGCCGGTTTGGCAAAGAGCGTTCTGACGAAAAAGTAAACGATAATCAACGCCATGAGAAGAAGAATCCCGTTGGAAATGACGTTGCTTCTTTCGGATTGCTGAACTTCGTATTTGAGCGCTTTCGGGGCAAACAGCAGCGGGGCGAGCTGATAAGCGTGCCCTTTTGCTTCGTCCGCCCGACGATACATCCACGTATTGAACATAAAACAGGGAACGCTCAGGTCTACGCCAAATCCCGCGCCGTCGCCCGTCTGAACGCCTTCCGGCAATTCCAGAACATTAATAACTATCGGATTGTCGGCAGAGTCGGACGTGAACAAATAAATATTGTAATACTGCTCAATTCCGAATCTGGCTCTGACGTCGGGCGCGTCTACCGGGATTGCGACGATTCGCCGCGCGCGGCCGGTAAGCCAGAACAAATTTCCCCGCTGAGCGATAGGGTCGTTAAAAAGCGATTCCACTGGATACGACTGTCTTTCGACGGTCATCACGTTGCGAGGATCCCGCATGTTCCATAATTCGTCACGCTGGGTAAGCGCCAATTTTTTGATCTCGGCAAACTTTTTCGGATCCAGCGCTCGTTTGACCGCCGACAGTTCCTGATAGAAACATTCCCGGTTGCGTTCGTTGAGAGTGCAGTCTGCTGGGAACGGGATCTTTCTTCCCGGAGGAATGGGTTTGGAGTCAAGTTCGTCAAACAAACCGTAGTCCATGCCGAGATTTCCCAACGGCGTATTGGGATGCCAGGCGATTCGCGTTGCGATAAAGTACGAATGACGAGGTTTGTCCGTTTGGTTGTCCAGCGGTCCATACTTGAGAAAATAGGCGTCTGCGGAAACCGGATAGGAAACGGAAGCGCCGGTCTTCCACTTTTTGGGAATGACGCTCGTAATAATCAAAACGCGATGTCCGGAATTGAGTTTGACGGCAACGAAGTAGAGCGAGTCCATTTCAAACCGGGTTTGCAATTCCTGAATGAGCGAGACGGACTCAATCGCTTCCGCCGTCCCTTCCAGATGATACAGCGCGCCGCGCTGCTCGGTTCGATTAAACGCGCGCAATTCAAAGGCGATATCCTTTTTCTCCTCGTCCTGAACGTCTTTTCCGTCGAGCATGTCGGCGGCGGCTTGAGAGGATTTCGTCCACGGCAGAATAAAATCCAGCGGGAATCGTTTGGCAGTAAAGATAAGCTGGGCGGTAAAGTTGTTTTGAGCCGGATTCCATGCCTCGCCGTCTTTGAACTGTTCCCATTGAGACTCCGCAACGCCCACCGCATTCCAAAGTTCATTAATTGAATTGACCGCGTTTTTCGGTTCGGAATTTGCTTCAGGATCCAAATCCTCCGCCGTTTTGACAACAGGCTCTGTCGGCGTGTTTTCGATTTCCGGCGTAGCAATTTTTTTCTCCTCTTCCGTTTCGCTCAAGTCTGCAACCTCCGGCAGAGGCTCGGAATTCTCTTGAGTTTCCGGCTGAGCAGGTTCAGCAGGCACAACTTCGGGGGCAACAGGTTCCGTCGGAGTCGCTTCTGGCTGAGCAGGCGTTTCCGCTGGCTGGACAGGTTCCGCAGGAGATTCTTGCTGAACAGGGGGATTTTCAGCTTCAACCGCAGCCGTTTCCGCCTCGGGAGCAGGCGATGCCGCATCCTGAGAAAGCGCTGTCGAATTGAAAGCAAATAATATTATTGCAGAAATCGTATAAGCGTAAAACGTTCTGGTAAGAAAGCGATAGTTCATATTATTGGGGGTTGCAGTTAAAGGGATGATGAGGGAAAGGACAATGCAAATCACGGTTGATTTGTCGTTTTTCCTCTGATTCAATTAATTATTTGGCTGTATTTTATTGAAAAATACATAAAAACTGCTCTGTAATCTCTTTTCGAGAAATCTTTTTTTTGTATAATAAAAAAGGATTGACATGAGCGTCTAATTATAAAGACGTTTATTAAAATCATTTATTAGTATAGCTGATATTTTGGAATGGATAAACATATCCATTGCTAAAATTTATAAAGACAGATTATTTAGTAATATTTTTGCTGTATTTGTTATGAGCAAACGATTTCCTAACGCGTATGTAATTAATGTTATGGCAGACGACCACCCGGGCATTGTCTCGTCGGTTTCGTCCGTTATTGAATCCTTGTCAGGCAACATCGACGGCTGTTCCCAGACGGTTTTGGGCGGTTATTTTACGCTCATTATGCTTGTCGGACTCCCTGAAGCCATCGAACCGGACGTTCTTTCTGAAATGATTCATCAGGTTAATCCTGATTTTCAGGTCAGCGTTCGTCAGATGAAGGACAAAAACGTTCCCCCGTCAACTCAGGATTCTGACAGCTTTGTCATTACCGTGTTTGGAAAGGATAAACCGTCTATTGTCCGCAAGTTTAGCGCGTACTTGGCGGATCGCGAAATCAATATCGTCGACCTTTACGGCGCTCATCGTGGAGAAGACGAGTTTGTTCTGATTGGTCAGGTTGAAGTTCCAACGCACTGGAATTTGGATACGCTTCAGTCAGAACTGGCATATATGGGCAAAGAGCTTGGGTTTACAGTCAAACTGCAGCAGCAAAACATCTTTTTGGCAACCAATCAGCTTCGCCTTCCCAAAAATTAAAGACATTTGAGGCATCCGTTTCGAGGGTAATACCGTGAAATCGTTTTTTTCCCTGCTGATTCCTGCGATCGTTTTGATTCGGCTTGGATTCCCGCCTTTTGGTTTTGCGCCATTAGCTTTGGTTGGCTGGGCGATCCTGCTTGGTTTTCTTCTGTCAGAACGACAAACGACGTCCAGCGCATTAGGCGGAGCGTGGCTGGCGGGATTCCTTTGGAATCTTTCCATGACGTTCTATGTTGCCTTTCCGCATTGGGCGACCAGTATCGGCTGGGTTGCGCTGTCGGCGTACATGGCAGTCTATTGGCTCGTTTGGGCGTGGGGCTGCCGATTGGCTCAGCAAAAGGGAATTCCGATGTGGTTTGCCGCGCCAATTCTTTGGACGGGGTTGGAACTGATTCAGGGATATCTGATTTCCGGTTTTCTGTTAAACCAGCAGGCGTTGGCGTTCTATAAAGCTCCTGTTATGCTGCAATTGGCGGAATTCGGCGGCTCGTATGTCGTTAGTTTTATTCTGATGCTGCTTTCTGCTCTGGTTTATCACGCCTGGAAAAACCGAGTCGAAAACAAAAAGCCGTTTTTGGCTTTGTTCTCAATATTGTTGATAGTCGGTCTTACTGCCGGCGCAGGCTTTTTCCTTCTCGAAAAGACAAAAGCCTGTTTGGCGGTCGACGATTCCCAAACAATTAGTAACGAATTCGCGTTGTTGACAGGAGAAACGGAATCGACGCTTAACCTGGCGTTGATTCAAGGAAACTTGCCTTGTTATGTTGAATATGACCCCAGTATGATCGATCAAACGTTTGCTCAATATTGCGCTAAAACGTTTGACGCTCTCAATACCCAGCCTCGTCCAGATATTATTGTCTGGCCAGAGGGTATTTTCCGTTATCCTCGTTGGGAAATTGGGGATAAAGAACCCGCTCTCAATCCGGAGTTTGAAGGAACGAAAGAACAGTTTTTGGAACAGGTTCGTCAAAATGTCGAAAAATCCCAAAAACAGATCGGCAATATGGCGAAGAGCTTTGACGCTGGTTTTATTACAGGCGTTGATCGATGCGTCTTGTCAGGCGAAGACGTTCTGCGATACAACAGCGTTGTTGGCGTCGATTCGTACGGTCGCGACGTTGGTCAGTACGATAAACGGCATTTGGTTTTGTTTGGAGAATACATTCCCTTTGCGGATCAGATTCCGATTCTCAAAGAGATTACGCCAGTTGGAGGCGGAATGCAGTTTGGAGATCAGATTGTATTGCCATTGACGTTCCAAAAAGGCAATTCTGCCAAGGATTCCGGCTGGACGTTCCTTCCGAGCGTCTGTTATGAAAATACGTTTCCGTATGTAATTCGCGCTCAGGTTCGTCAATGCCATCAACCTGTTGACGCGCTGCTCAATCTTTCCAACGACGGCTGGTTTAAAGGCTGTTTTGAAAATGAACTGCGTTTGGCTCAAAGCGTTTTCCGAGCTATTGAGACAAGAAAAACGCATCTTATCGCTTCCAATGGCGGCATTTCCGCTTACATTGACCCTTCCGGACGCATTCTCAAGCAAGGTCATCGCGAAACCCCCTCTTTTTGGGGCGGAACGGTAGCAAGCGAGTATATTGCTGTTTCATTGAAAAAAGACGGTTCCCGAAATATTATTACAAAATACGTCCAATATGGCGACGCTTTTGCTGGCTGTTGCCTGTTTTTATCCCTGACAATCCTTTTCAATCCGTTGGTACGACCGTTAAAATCGTCAAAATCGGAAAAATAAACAAGGGGAAATAGATAAACTTGAAAAATTTTAGGTTTTTTTCTTGACATTTCCGGTTTTATCGATTAATATAGTAGATGAATAGTAGGCATTAGGCAATAGACAGTAGGCTGTAGTTTTGCCTCACGCGAAGCGCTAATTGCTAATTACTAGTTGCCAATTATTAATTAACCGTATCATGAGCATATTTCATAAGATATTAGTTGCGTTGATATTCCTTACCATTCCGTTCAACTTCTTTTTCGCTTGTCGAGCGTTAAAGACGCACCAGATTTGGCGTGAAAAAATCATCAAGCTGGAAAAGCAGATCGCTCAGGTGGAAAAGGAATCCTACGAACTGGAACATGGCGTTATAGACGAAAAAACCGGCGAAGTTACCACAAAAGGGATTCGTCAGCTTGTTTGCGAGCTGGATTCAATTATGTTCCAGCGCGGCCGCGCCTGGTTTGACGCCACAGCGGAAGTCGACACTGAGACTGGCAAAGTTATTTTGGAAGTTCTCGCTCCCAGTCCTCACAATATCGTTGTCGGTACAATTCTGTATTGCTTCGATGCGGCTCCTCTGGAAGAAGAAGGACGTTACATCGGCAAGTTTACCGTTACTGAAGCGGATGATACCAAAATTGAGATTATGCCCTGTATGGAAATGACTCAATCTGAGTCGAAGGGGCTTCATCCCAATCCTCATTTGACGGATAAATTAAAGAAAGCGTCTGAGGCGTGGAACGTCTATGAAAAAATGCCTCGAGACGAACACGCCATGTACGCCAAAATGGACGAAGAAAAGATTCGCGAACTCATGCCGGAATCCAGCGCCAATGAATTCGTCAACGATGGTAAAGACGATCCGGACAGACCGGGAATGAAATACGAACGTCAATTGCGGGATTATGAACGTATTTTCGACGCTGTTTCGAGCAAATCTGCCAAGCTGGACGATTTAATTGTTGCTGCAGAATTCGACGCCGCTTACGCCAACAGCGCGCTGGAAGACGCCAAGGGATTGGAAACGGCTCAGGAAAATCTCAAAAAGCAACTGGCTGATCAGCGGGATACCGTCAGAGCGGAACGCGACGCAATTGCCGCTCACCTGAAAACGTTAAATTCTCGATATCAGCTTTATGTTGATAAAATCCAAAAGGTTCGCGCTGAAAACGTCAAACTGGCGAAACAGATTGACGCCGCTCAGCGGGAAGCCGCCAAACGAATTTACGCTCGCGCCCGAGCCAACGGCGTTGCCTCTGCGTTTTAAGATTCAAGGCGCGATCTGAATTTCTGTTTGTTTTCATGAATCAAAAAAAGAATCGGGAAGAGAATCCTCTTCCCGTTTTTTTATGGCTTTATCGTTTCCGATTCGAGATTATAACTTCTATTCCAGCTTTACTCTCGGGTCAATCAGAGCGTAGGCAATATCGACAATCAGGTTCATTAAGTAGAGCAAAAACGTGAACAGCATAACCATTCCCATCGCCAGGGTGTAATCTCGCTGAATGGCGGCTTCAATAAAATGAGCGCCCAAACCGGGAATGAAAAAAATCTGCTCTATAACCAGCGACCCGGTAATAATGCCGGCAATCGCGGGACCTAAAAAGGAAACTACGGGCATAATCGCCCCGCGCAAGGCGTGTTTGAAAATAACCGTCGTTTGACTAAGCCCTTTGGATTTCGCGGTTCTAATGTAGTCCTGCGACAAGACGTCCAACATGCCGGTTCGCGTCAGTCGAGCGATATACGCAGCATACGGAGCGCCCAAACAGAACGCCGGCAAAACCAAATGAATCGGCGTTCCCCAGCTGGCAACCGGGAAAAGAGGGATGATAAAAACAAACAAAATAATTATCAACCCCGCCAGAACAAAGTCTGGAAGAGCAATTCCAATTGTTGCCAAACTCATTAGAATGAAGTCAGAAGGCGAATTCCTATGCGTTGCAGATACAATTCCTGCCGTTATTCCCAAAAAGACGGCAAATGACATCGCCAAAAAACCAAGCGTTGCGGAAATGGGCATGCCTTGGCGAATAATATCGTTGACGGTAAAGTCTGAACGGGTAAAACTGCAGCCGAAATCGCCTCGGCACATATTCCAGAGACTTGTCAGATACTGTTTATACAGCGGCGCGTCCAGATTGTACCGCGCTTTGAGGTTCGCTTCCACTTGCGGGTCAAGCTGGCGTTCGCGGCTATATGGACCTCCGGGGGCGGCGCGCATTAAAAAGAAACTTACTGTAAAGACCACCCAAAGGGTCAAAAGCATCCAGCCGACTCGCTTGATAATAAAAGGAAGCATGGGATAATTAGGAATTAGTGATTAGTAATTAGTAATTAGTAATAATATTCGAGTTCCGCTTTGCGTAATTACTCATTCCGTGGGTTAAAACCCACGGCTACTGATATTGAACCGCTAAAGCGGTTCTAGGGGAACGCGAAGCGTAATTACTCATTACTAATTACTAATTTAATAAATTCGCCGTCTATTTTTTCTTGGCGCCTTTGATTGGAATCTTGATTCGTTGAACAAAATGTTCTGCGTTTTTAGATTCTGTCAGTTCAGCCGCTTTTTGTCGGGCTTCGGCTTCCTGATCAAAGGGGAAGTCAAACAGCTTTTTCATTTCCGGAGAGAAAACGCCCCAACAGACTTTGCACGGACCTTCCAAAAGCGCTTCGATCTTTTTTCGGGTCATTTTTTTCGCGCCGATCTTTTTCATCTTGCGTTTTTTGCTCTTTCGGCGAGGGGCTTCTTCTTCGTCTGAGTAGAAGTCCGAATCGTCGTCAAACGCGTCCAGAGAATCGTCTGACAAATCGCCTAAATCATCGTCTTCAAAGTCGTCAGACGAATCATCGTAATTGTCGTCGTCATAGGACTCTTCTTCGTCTTCTTCCGGTTCAAAGTCGTCAGTAAAGTCGTCTTCCAGGTCGAGCTGATCTGGCTCAATAGATTTCTTCTTGAACTCTTCTTCCGGTTCTTTTTTTTCTTCTTCAGCCTTACGGCGGCGTTTTTGTTCGACTTTTTCACGAATAGTCGACGTTTTGGGGGCATCCTCGAAATCCGTCAAAGATTTGGAAATATCTTTGTCGGCTTTAGACGACTTTTTGACGGTTTTCTTTGTTTTGGTTGATTTTTCAGCCGTCTCTTTTGATGCAGGTTTAACATCGGCATCCGACTTTTGGGCAGCTTTTTTTACTGTCGTTTTTTTCGGAGACGCTTTTGCTTCTGAGGTTTTTGAAGCGGCGGCTTTGGTTGACGCAGCTTCTTTAGCAACAGTTTTTTTCACTGTTGTCTTTTTGGTTTTAAGAGTAGATTTCTTTTTTTCTTCGTTATCAGCAGTCATAGATTTTTTCGCAGTTTTGTTTACGGATTCTTCTGACGAAACGTCTGCTTTTTTAGTCGTCTTTTTTACAGTCGATGTTGCAGCAGACGTCTTCTTTCCGGCTATAGCGGTTTTGGGGGCGGCTTTGGAGACGTCTGTTTTTTTAGCGGACGTCTTTTTGCTCGAAGCCGCAACTGGTTTGGCCTTCGTACTCATTTAGGATACCTCTGTGAAGCGTCAAAACGCAATTCAGAACAAAACTGGATTCTGTATAAGAGCAGTTTTCCTGACAATGCGCCAGCGGAATAGCAAAACGCGTTTTTCAAAGAAGTATACGCGCGGGAAATGCAAACCGCTAACCAAAAATATAACCATTCGACATAACTATTCACATACGTCTGTTGGATTGAGCGCCGAAAAATAAAGTCAAAAAAATGTTGAACGCTTCAACAGATAAAAACGCTGTGAGGACTTATATCAAATTAATAACCGGATTGGATTATGGCATCGTGAAACAGGCTCTATCGTCCATAAGCCTATTCACAACGATTATAACATTTTACAGTATATCTACGTTTTTTTCCAGAGGGAGAGCCTGAATTTTTCTGATTTTTCCCAAAAATTTTTCAATTTTATCCGGAAAACGTTAAATCGACGTTTCCCAATCGGGTGATTTAGGATATACTCAACGTCGATTTGAACTGCGAGCGCTCCGGACTGCCGGCGGTCTGAGCCGCGATTCAGTCTTTCACCCTGAAGATACACTATCAGATGCCTGAACATCAATTTATCAAAGACCTTGCTGACAAGACAGAGGTTAGTTCCGTATACCGTATTGCCAATAAACAGATTCGTCTTAACAGAAACGGAGACTCATATCTTCAAGTTGAGATCTATGACAAAACCGGGACGCTTACCGTTCGGATGTGGAACGCAGGCGAAAACGTCTATCGCGTCTTTGAAGTCGGCGATTACGTTCAGGTTTTGGGAAAAGCCCAGGTTTTTCAGGGAAATCTTCAGATTATCGCCAAAAAACTGGTGCATGCGGCAGAAGACGCTTATAATCCGGACGACTACGTCAAACAGGCGGAAATTGACATTACTAAACTTGTCAAACGTCTTAAACAGCTTGTCGAAACGATTAAAACCCCGTCGTTGCGAAATTTGGCGGACTGTCTTCTAATTGACAACGAGTTTATGACTCGGTTTTGCGACGCTCCAGCCGGGGTGAAAAACCATCACGCCTACAAGGGCGGGCTGCTGGAACATACCCTCTCGGTAATGGAACTGGCGGATAAAACGGCGGCGCTGTACCCGATTTTGAACCGGGATTTGCTTCTTACTGGAGCGCTGGTTCACGACATCAGCAAAATTGACGAAATCCGCTTTGACGTTGAAATAACCTATTCGGACGAAGGACAGCTGCTGGGGCATCTGGTTATGGGCGTTGAAAAACTCAATGAGAAGATTGCGGAATCGGAAAGACAATCTGGCGAACCGATGTCGGATTATCTCAAGACGCAGCTCAAACATCTGATTATCAGCCATCATGGGGAATACGAGTTCGGTTCTCCCAAACTGCCGATGACCCTTGAGGCGGTTACGCTTCATCATTTGGACTGCATGGACTCCAAAATCGTCGGATTTGCTCAGCTTATTCAGGAAGACATGAACGACGACTCCAACTGGACGTGTTACGTTCCATCGTTACAGCGTAAAATATTCAAAGGAGAAAAGTAATGCTTGCGCTGCTGTTTTTGATTGTCGTCGTATTGACTCAACCGCTGGTTTGCCAAGCGGCTCCGTCATTGTCATACGACGCGGATTTTGTCAAAACGCTGCGCGAAATGCGTCTTTATCGACTGGGAGAATCTTATCTCGCCGAGAAATTGACCCAGGACGATTTGTCGGACAAGGCAAGCTCCGAGCTGACAAGCGCGATGGTAGAACTGCTGGGCGAAGAAAGCCTTTGCACGTCTTCCGATAAACAGGGCGACATATCAGACAAAGCGCAGCGCTTTGCAGACGAGTATCTTAAAACGCACGGAGACAGCCCGTTCAGAATTCGCGTTTTGCTGGCGTTGGCTATCAACGGCGTCAATGCCGGAGAATTGGGGGCGATGAACGTTCAGCTTCTTCCAGGCGACGAGCCGACCCGACAGGCGGCGTTAACCCGTCTGCGTCAAACGGACGAGCAAATAAAAGCGCAGTTACAAATTCTCAATACGCCCTCTAACGCGATCGACCCTAAAACCAATCAAAAAGTTTTTTCTGACGACCTTTGGCAGAGAATCAAAAATCAGACGGCGTTCCTCTCCGCCCGGCGCGCGCTGGCAATGGCGAAATGCTATCCTGCCGGCAGTCCGGAATATTCAGACTGCGTTGTTCAGGCGAACGCGGAACTCAAGCCCTTGGGGGCGATTCCGTCTACAGACCCTCTTTGCTGGCAGGCGCGTTTGCTGCGAGTTCGAGCTGAAAGAATGTCGGGCGACGTTCAAGCCGCCCAAAGCGCGTTGGCATTTATGCTTGAACAGCAAAAGCCGCCCATGGAAATGCTCATGGATTTTCAGGCGGAAAAACTGTACGCGCTCATGTCTGCCAATCGTCCTGCCGCTATCAAGACGCTTTCCGAGCTGGAACGCTCTCTGGGAGATTCGTTTTCCAATGCCGATTCGACTGACGATGCCGCGCATTTGGCGGTTCTGGACGCCTATGTAACACTCGAAAAAGAGGCTGCGGCGCGCGGCGACAAAAACGAGCAAAAAACCTGGCAGAGCAAAGCGTCTCAATGGGCGGAAAAGATGCGTTTATACGACAGTGGCTTTTACGCGCGAAGCGCTCAGCAGGTTTTGGCGGCGATGGCGGTTAAAAGTCTGGAAGAATCCGAAACCGGAAATGCGGCAAGTTCTCAAGCCCCTTCAACGATTGCCTTGGCAGCGGAAAATCTCTTTAGAGAAGGACAGCTTCAAAAAGCGATTGACGCCTATCTCAAAGCGGCGGAAAAAGAGCGTTTGTCGTCCTCTGCAAATGAGGAAAACGTATTCAAGTATCAGTACGTTGCCGCTGCGATTGCTCATAAGCTCGACGACCACGTTCAGGCGGCGGCTCTGTTTCGCCAGGCGGCGATTGACAATCCCAACAACCCCAAAGCCGCCCAGGCGTTCAAAACGGCTCTGTTCCATGCGGGAAAGCTGGTTGACGTCAATAAGCCTGAAACCGCTGAACGCTATTCCAATATGTTGGACGAATTCCTCAAGACGTTCCCGGATTCCCCGGACGTCAATTTGATTCGTCAGCAAAAGCAGCGTCTTTCAGAAGCGCTCAAGGCAATTCCCAAGACGCCGGCAGAGCGCCTTTCAGAAGCGCAAACCGCGCTGAAAGAAAACCGCCCGAAAGACGCAGTTGCGCTGTTTACGCCGCTGGCGAAAGAGTTTCCCAACGCTCAAGACGTTCAGATCGGGTTTGCAGAAGCTCTGTCGGCGGCAAACGCTGACCAGGACGCGTTAGCTCAATGGCGAAAAGTCGCTCAAAACGTCAAACAGTATTCCCCGCAATGGTATCGCGCCAAATACGAAGTGGCATCATTGCTTGTTAAAACAGGACAGAAGGATAAAGCAGCGGAAATGATTCGTTTGCTCAAACTCCTGCGTCCTGACTTGGGCGGAACCGAATGGTCTGAAAAATTTGAAAAATTACTCACAAATTAAAAAAAGGGTCAAAATTGCTCTGGATTTATTTGTTAAAATTCGCTAATATGAGGGCGCATGTTTAGGTCGCAGGCAATAGTCATCAGGGATTTTTTAACTCCTTACGCCTGACTCCTTGCTCCTAACTTAAAACCAAGCAGCCATTAACCATTCATAAATAACCATGAAAGAAACCTTACGCATATTGTTTTCTGCCGCCTTTCTTTCCACAGTATTTTTGTGTGCGTATAACTACGTCAATTCCTCGGCAGACGATCGTCAGAATTCATTATCCGCTTTTTTCGGAGACAGTTCTGAAAAACAGGGCGGCGAATCGGCGCCAGCAGACGACAGCTTCCAGTTTGGTCCGTCTGATTCGTTTTCGCCCTCGCCTGTTCAGAGCAATCAAAATTCTCAGCCGTCGCCGTTTAACAACGCCGCCGACAGTGCGAGTCTTCCTCTGCTGCCGCCAGAAAGTCAGCAGGCAGCGCCGTCGGCTCCGTATGGTTTAGCCGCTCCAACGGTTACTGAAAACAATCTGCCGCCAAACGAATCTCCGATTATAGAACCGCTTACGCCGGACGTTCCTTCGCCGCCAAACGTTGCTCCGATTGATCCGGTTGCGCCCATTGCTCCGATTGCCCCGGACGGTTCTGCCGACGTTATACCTGTAACGCAGGACGTAAATCAAAATAATAACCTGCCAAATCAAGTTATGAATCCGCCAGCTCAGGACAGTGAAGACCGCGCTGCCGTTGCCGCTTTTATTGCAGAGGCCCATCAAAGAATTAACAGAGGAGAAATTCTCCCGACGCTCTTTAAGCTCAGTCAATACTACAATGCGCCGCAGTTCACTCCGGAAGAAGCCAAACAGGTTCACTACATGCTCATGCAGTTGGCGGGCGAGGTTATTTATCTTCACCCGGAAAAGTATTTCAATTTGTACACGGTTCAGCCGGGCGATACAATAACTTCAATTGCCGGTCAGCATCAGGTGCCGTGGCAGTTTATCGCCAAAATCAACGGGATGACGGCTCCGTATCATGTCAATCCGGGCGAACAGCTTAAAGTTGTACGAGGTCCGTTCAACGCCGAGATTCATTTAGACAGATACGAATTGACGCTTTGGCTGCCGGTTGGAACAGACTCCAGTCAGTCTCTTTACGCTGGAACGTTCCCTATCGGATTGGGCGGAGACTGTCCCAAATTGCAGGGCGACTATATTGTAGATGAAAAGTTTATCAATCCCGAATACCCGAAATTTTCCCAAAATCCAACGACTTTCGGACCGGGCGATGCCAACAACCCGTACGGCAGCCGACTTTTAGCCCTGACATGCGTTAACGATCAAAACCATGTCAAAATTGGAATTCACGGGACGAACAATCCGCAGTACATTCGTCAGTCCGTTCCTTACGGTTTTATTTGTCTCGGAGCGCGTGACATCAACGATTTGTACGATATTCTATCCGTTGGATCAAGAATTAAGATTGAGCGCTGAGGGAACAGGGAATGGGGAATAGGGAATAGTAATTCGCCTTTGGCGAATTCAAAATAAACTCCTCACTCCTCACTCCTCACTCCTCACTCACAACTACTCCCTATTCCCGACCCCCTATGAAATACCTTGTAACCGGCGGCGCCGGATTTATCGGTTCTAATTTAACCCATTATTTACTTCAGCAAGGGCAGTCCGTCGTTGTCCTGGACGACCTGTCAACCGGAAAGCCGGACAACCTTGCCGACATTCTCGATAAAATTGAATTCGTTCAGGGCGACGTTCGAGACAAAAGCGCCGTTCTACAAGCCATGACAGGTTGTAACGGCGTGTTTCATCTTGCCGCAATGGCGTCTGTACAAAAAAGCATTGACCGCCCGGAAGACGCTCACGCGATTAACGTCGGCGGAACGCTCAACGTTTTGGAATCCATGAAAGAGCTTGGCGTTCGCCGGGTTGTTCTGGCTGCGTCCGCTGCTGCGTACGGCAATCAGCCGCAGACGCCCAAGACGGAATCCATGCCGGTCGAGCCGCTGTCGCCCTACGCGGCGGACAAAATCGCCTGTGAAGCGTACATGCAAGCGTATCATAACAGTTACGGACTGGAAACGGTCTGCTTGCGATACTTCAATATTTTTGGACCTCGTCAAGATCCCAAAGGCGCATACGCCGCCGTTATTCCCGCTTTTGTCTGTAAACTCATCGCCGGACAGCGTCCTGTCGTTTACGGGGACGGAGAACAGACGCGGGACTTCTGCTTTGTCGAAAACGTCTGCCGCGCCAACTGGCTGGCAATGAACGTTTCGCCGGAAAAATGTGACGGAAAGCCGATTAATATCGCCTGCGCTGAAGCCGTGTCGCTAAATGTGATTCTCAAAACGCTCAAAGAACTGTTACATTCCGACATTGAGCCGATTTACGAACCCGAGCGTATCGGAGACGTCAAACATTCGCTGGCAGACATTTCCAGAGCGAAAGAAGTTCTTGGCTACGAACCGACCGTTCGTTTCGCCAAAGGGCTTGAATTGGCGATTGACTTTTATAAGAGCATTGCAAATAAGAGGGAGTAGGGAATGGGGAACAGGAAAAAGTAATTCGCCTGCGGCGATTTTTAATACTATTCCCTACGCTCTAAACTACTCCCAACTCCCTATCCCCTATTCCCAATTTTACTAAATCATGAGTAAAACAAAAACGTTAGATGAATTCGTCGAACAGTTTCGCGTCAAGCCGGGAAAGAACGTCAATTTGAAAAAGGATTTCGACCCCGGATTTCACGGCGATTATTTCGATAAAAACTCCGCCGCCGACGCGCTCCAGGAAGGGATCGTTCACTTGGCTGAGTGGCAGGAAAAGCTCTATGCGGAAGGAAAGCGGAGTCTGCTGATTATCTTTCAGGCGATGGACGCCGCCGGGAAGGACTCGACGATTAAACACGTCATGTCTGGGCTCAACCCGCAGGGCTGTCAGGTTACCAGCTTCAAATCGCCCTCGGCGCAGGAACTGTCGTACGGATACCTGTGGCGATGCGCCAAAGCCGTCCCGCCCAAAGGATTTATCGGGATTTTCAACCGCTCGCACTATGAAGAGGTGCTCATCTACAAGGTGAAGGAGCTGTGGAAGACCCAGGCACATGCGGACCGGCTCAGCGAGAAGAAGGAGCGGGAATATCCTTTCAACCCCAAACTGGACGAGAGCAGAAAAAACGGTTTCTGGAACGTCTGAAAAACGAGGAGAAAAACTGGAAGTTCTCAACGTCCGATCTCAAAGAGCGCGCCTGCTGGGACAAATATCAAGACGCCTTTAACGACATGCTCAGCGCGACCAGTACCGCCGCGGCGCCGTGGTACGTTGTTCCCGCCGATAAAAAATGGTTTACCCGTCTGGCGGTCGCAGCTACGATTTATCTGACCCTGGAAGACCTCAACCCGCAGTTCCCAGCCGTTTCAGAAATTCAAAAAGCCGCGTTCGCCGACGCGCGAAAGGCGCTGGAATCCGAAAAAGACTAACGCGGAAAACGACAGCGACAAGATAAACAGACGAGAATCATACAGAAAACCATAACGCATAACCTCAGACGGTTTCAGCCGTCTGAGGAATCGCCTTTTGAATTATTTGATAGCCAAAAGGTTTTATAAAAATGGAAAGAACATTATGGACTATCGTTATTCTCGTTTTATTTTTTATCTTCTCATGTCTTATATTTTCCCGAACGCGTCCATTTCTTAAGAAATATCTTCCTCAATGGTTTGCTGCAATTCTTTCAATTATAATAAGCATTGTACTGGGCTATTTCATGTCGATGGTTATTTTAATATTTATTTTACTCATTGGCATGCTTATTGGAATAATACCTCTTGGCGTTCTACTGTAGAACGCTTGTCGAAATCCCTATTGTATTAACAGGAGAACGATAATGAAAGATTATATTGTAATTCTAATCATGTTGTTGGTCTTGACAGTGCAATCTTTCATTGCGTATTATTTATTTCGGCGAATACATCCCTTTTTTAAAAAATCGTACACTCAATGGAGCGCCAGAATATTATCTATTATGATAAGCGTTGCTGCAGTCTTTCTGTTATCAGTTGCAATAATTTTTCTGGTTTTTCTCATTTGTATATTAACAGGCGCGATAACCCTGGACGAACAATCCTGGCGTTTCAATTAAACAATCCTTTTACATTTTAATCATTTAACCAGCAGGGACAGCTAGCGGTATTTGTCGATTTCTTTTTTTGTTATTCTTTTTGTCCGTGAGTTTCACCCACGGCTAGAAACATTGAACTGCTACGCAGTTCTAGCGGAACGCTATCGCGTCTGCCATTAAATCTTGCCCCCCCAATTTGAACGCACCCATTGCTAATCCCCCTTTTCCCCCTCTTGTATTAACCTTCTGTTTGTGATAAAATCAATATATAATGGTATATTATAACTTATATAGGAGATTGCCAAATGCGTCGTTATATTACTTTATTGTTTTTCGTTTTAGTTGCCTGTTTAGCTCAAACGTCCCAGGCGCGCAAGGTCGCGCTGCTGGTCGGGGTGGATAGTTACGTAAGCGTCCCGAGTCTCAAATGCTGCGTTAACGACATGAAAGCTCTTAAAGAAGCGTTGATGAAAATCGGCTTTGAAGAGGACGATATTCGAATCCTTGTAACCGGCGCCAGCGATTCCAAAGATCTGCCGACGAAAAGAAATATCGAAAAGACGATTTCCCAAATTCTGACGAACGCTCAGCCAACGGATATGGTTCTTCTGGCTTTCTCAGGACACGGGGCGCAGGACGGCAAAAGCGTTTACTTCTGCCCGCTGGAGGTAGAATTGGAAGATCTGGATGGAACGTACGTTTCGATTAACAAGGTTATGGACATTCTCGCCAACAAATGCAGCGCCAAGTTCAAATGGATGGTTGTAGACGCGTGCCGGAGCGACCCAACTCAGGGACCTAAGGGTATCGGCGGGAAAGGATTGCAGGTTATTCAGACTCCGCCGGCTGGCATCGCTCTTTTCCAGAGCTGCGCCGAAGGGGAACAGAGCTGGGAAGACTACGACAGTGGAAAGGGCTTCTTCACGAAAAACTTTGCCGCCGAGGCGCAAAAGGCAATGGACGAAGAAAACTACAAGCTGGCGATTCAAAAATACGACGAAGCAATTGCTCTATGTCCAAGATTTGAACACTGGAAACGGGAACGAAAATTAGCGCAAAGATTACTGCATCCAACGCCGCCGACTGTAACTCCGGCTCCAAATACTCCAGCTCCTGCACCGGTACGGACGTCAACAGAACCCAACGCGGGCGACCGCAAAGTAGAAACGATTAACGGCGTGGAATTCGCGTTCCGCTGGTGTCCGGCAGGAACGTTCACGATGGGGTCGCCAACGTCAGAAGAAGACCACAGTAGCGACAAAACGCAGCATAAAGTAACGCTGACCAAAGGCTTCTGGATGATGGAAACGGAGGTAACGCAAAAGCAGTGGAAAGCGGTTATGGGAGACAATCCGACAAGATATGACATTGGCGGCAATCGCCCAGTAACTCACGTTTCTTGGAATGACTGTCAGGAATTTTGCCGAAAAACGGGATTGCAGCTTCCCACGGAAGCGCAGTGGGAGTACGCTTGCCGGGCAGGCAGTACAGGAGCGTATGCCGGGAATCTTGACGATATGGCGTGGTATGAAAATAATAGCGGTAGTAGAACGCATTCCGTTGGAACGAAGAAGCCCAACGCCTGGGGGTTGTACGACATGCACGGGAACGTTTATGAGTGGTGCCAGGATTGGTTTGGAAAGTATCCCAGCGGGAGTGTAACGGATCCGACGGGACCTTCTAGTGGCTCGGACCGCGTCGGCCGCGGCGGCAGCTGGGACGACGACGCCGGGGGCTGCCGGTCGGCGTACCGCAGCTACGGCGAGCCGGGCTACCGGTACTACTACTTGGGGTTCCGTGTCCTCAGAGGTCAATAACCCTAACGAAAAAATTCGCATGAGCGTCACGACCGCAGCCCGCAAGCCCGTAGGCGTCAGCCCGGGCGCAGCGATGGCAAGGTCAGACGCGAATCGAATTTTTTCGAAAAAATTGAAAGTGTGACATTTCGGGGAGTGCGGCGGCTTGCCTCCGCCTTGTCCAATGCCTTGCTGTTTCTCCAGAGACGCAGGCAAGGCGGGCGATACGCCCGCGAACCGGGTTCAACCGTGTGCTTGAGTGGTACAAGCGACCAACGGGAGCGGGTTTAATACGTTTCGCGCGGCAGCGCGGACTGGGAGCGGCGCCTCGCCGCCCCCCCTCTTGACTTTTCTTCTCTGTGGCGCTATGTTTAAAGGGTTATGAAAAGAAAAATTGTATTTCTGTCGGTACTGTTATCGACGTCGCTGGCAAGCTGTTTGCTGGCGCAGACGTCAACGCATTTGACGGGTCAGATGTTCCAGACGCAGCTGACGGCTCCCATTGCCGGGACGACGTATAACGAAGCGGTTTCCGGGACGTCGCTGGCGCGGTTTGCTCAGGTGAACTCGCTGGGGTTCTATCTTGACCGCCGCTGCCCATCGGACAAGATGTTTTCTCTCGATGCGAATAACATTTGCGTTCGCGAATTCTTTGACAAGGCGGCTGATCAGCTTGGCTGGGGCGTTTCGTATCCTAACGGGCTGGTTTACGTTGGACCGAAAGAGTATACTGCGATTTTACGGACGCTGTTTGTTCTCAAGGGCGACGACGCTCGCAAGCTGCCGTCTGACGCGGCGAAAATCTGGGCGAGACATCAAAATCTTCAATGGGAAGAGGGAACGAATCCCAAAGAACTTTTGGAATCGTTGGCTGACGAGGCGGGGGTTCAGATTTACGGTCTGGATAAAATCCCGCACGATATTTGGGGCGCCGGCTGGACGCCGTCGCTGTCGCTGGCAAATCGGGTTCAGTTTATCGTTGGTCAGTTTGGATATACTTTTAAATTTGATTCAACCGGTTTGAAAATTGCGCTGATTCCGATTAAAATAGAGAATATTGCGACGGTGCGTTCTTTGCCGGACGGCGGTCAGGCGCAGCAGCGAATCGAATCATGGAAGACGGAACTGCCCCGATGTCAGTTTGTCGCCAAAAATGGAAAGGTTTACGTTCGCGGACTGGTTGAAGACCTGGAACGGATTCTTCCCAACGGGACGGTTAAGCCGGTTTACGTCGCCCAAACTCAAAGACCAGCGCAGCCCGGAACGAATTATCGCGTCGTATCGAAACAGCCGGCTCCGACCGCCGATTTGGATAAACAGCGTCTGACCCTGCCAAAGGTCTCCGTTCCCCCGATAATTTTGGCGCAAAAGATTGCTGAACGCCTTGGATTACAGGTGGAAGTCAACGAGGAACAGCTAAGAGCCGCCGGAATGGCTCTGGAAAAGGTCATTGAATTTGAGATACAAGACGCAACCGTCGACCAGTTTTTTGACGCCCTGAGTCAAAAAGCCGGCTGTAAAATGACGCGTCAGGGAAACAAGATTATTATAACGCCTTAATAGGGAATGGGGAATAGGGAATGGGGAATAGTTATTCGCCTAAAGGCGAATTTAAAAACTACTCCCTACTCCCTATTCCCTACTCCCCAAATCAACATGCCAAACTCCTATTTTTCTCCCGAAACGATAAGCCGAATCGCTCGATTGCAGGTTCGCGCTCGATATGTGGTGGAAGGGTTCCTTTCCGGTCAGCACAGAAGCCCCTTTTTCGGTTCTTCGGTCGACTTCAAACAGCACCGTCAGTACGTGCCGGGCGACGACCTGAGAAACCTCGACTGGAAGGTGTTGGCAAAGCAGGACAAATTCTATATCAAGCAATACGAAGCGCAAACGAACCTCAACGCCGCTTTAATTGTCGACTCGTCCAACAGCATGAACTATCAGGGCGCGAAGTCCGCAATGAACAAGTACGACTACGCCTGCACTGCCGCCGTCAGTCTGGGGCATTTGCTTCTCCGTCAGTCAGACGCTGTTGGCTGCGCCCGATTCAACGCGGATATCGATTCGCTCATTCCGCAGCATTCCCAGGGCAATCAGCTCGATACGATCTGCGCCATGCTGGAAGAAGGTCAGCCGATCAAACGCGGCAAGGCGGCGATGTCAGAGCAAGATTCCCAGTTCTGGCCCAAGCCGGTTTTCTCTCGATTGGCTCAGACGTACTCCCGAAAAGGGATGTTCTTTATCTTTTCAGACCTGTTCGTCAATCGCGACGACCTGTTCGAGGGAATTAAAGCCCTTCGCGCCCGCGGCAGCGACGTGGTTATATTCCATATTTTAGACGACGACGAGATGGACTTCGAGTTCTCCGGCCCCACTCGATTTGAAGGGCTGGAAATGCCGCAGACGCTGCGCTGCAATCCGCGAGCGCTCCGCGACGGGTATATAGAAGCGCTCAATGATTATCTCAAAGAAGTTGCCAAAGGCTGCGCCGCGAATCAGGTTCAGTACAATTTGGTAAAGACGTCCACTCCGCTGGACGCGGTCCTGGCAAAGGCGTTACAATAATTCGGAATTTGGAATGCGGAATGCGGAATTGACGCAACGCGCCTCAACAATTCCTCACTCCTCACTCCTAATTCCTAACTCAAAACCGCTTGAGATTTACCCAATCATAATCTAATTACCGACATTCCGCCGTCGACCATGATAACTTGTCCGGGGCTGTAGGCGATGTCGCCGCGGAGCAGCATTGCCGCCGCTTTGCCGACGTCTTCCGGTTCTCCCCAGCGGGGTTGAAGCGTTAGACCTTCAGCGATGAGTTTGTCATATTTCGCGGTAACGACAGCTGTCATGTCGGAATGAATGATACCCGGGCGAATTTCGTAAACGCCAATTCCCTCCGGAGCGACGCGCGCCGCCCAAAGCTGGGTTGCCATGCTTACGCCGGCTTTGGAAATGCAGTATTCTCCCCGGCTGATAGACGCAACTGTCGCGCTGATTGACGAGACGTTAATCACTGCAGCGGGGAAATCCGGATCCGTTTTCTTCTCTTCCAGCATCCATTTCAGAACAGCTTGCGTGAGGAAAAACGGCCCTTGCAGATTGATTTTCATGAGCCATTCGTAATTCTCTTCCGTCATTTCCAAAACGTCGGCTCGAACTCTCGCTCCAACGCCGGCGTTGTTGACCAGAGCGTTGATTTTGCCGAAATCGCGGCGGACGTTTTCCAGCAGCGCAGCGCGAGCGGAGATGTCCGAAACGTTACACGTATAGTATTCCAGACGAATCTCTTTGCCCGCCTGTTTAGCGGAGTCGAGAATCTGATTTAACGCGTCCTGACAATCGGCTTTCTGCCGCGTTCCGCAGCAAACGACGTCCCAACCTTCCTTTGCCAGCTGTTTGGAAATCCCCAAACCAATACCGCGCGCTCCGCCCGTTACGAGGGCAACTTTGTTCGACATAATATTTCCCTTTTCTGAAAAAAGATTTTTTGAACAATAATTTAAACAACCAGAGGTTAGCGGATTGTCGCCCGGAAAAATTCCTGAGTTGATAAACCGCTAACCTCTTTGAAGCGTTCGCTAAATGAAAAACGTTAGTTTCCAGTTGCCTGGGAATGAAGCGTTCCGCCAACCGCTGTCATAAACAGGTCAGGCAGCGGCAATCCGGAAGTTGCGTCCACTCGAACAGCGTTGTCCGTGGAATAAACTCCCATAACAATCGGGAGATTCGTTGCGGTCATCAATCCCATGATTGCTTCGCTGGGCATGTTTCCAGACATCTGTAATAATCCTGTCGCAAAACCTGACACGAATTCCGGATTGGCATAGAGAAGATAGGACGGATTGTTGGTCATCATATTGGCAACCGCTTTGTTGGAACTGATATTCTTTGTTCCGTCAAATTCAACGTACTTTTCCGCGTAGGATTTAGTTGTAACAACGAGGTTTTTCCCCGCAATGCCAATGACGAAGTTGTTGGAATTGTCTTCGCCATTTTTGAGCAGCCAGAAATCATAGCTTCCGATTTTAATCTTTTCGATAGATTCGGGAATAAGCCCCATAAGCAAGGCAGGGTCTACATTTCCGCCGCCGAGCTGAATCTGTCCGCCGCCCAAGGGAACCGCGCCATTAGGCAATGCTCCGCCAGGAATGGCTCCCGGAGGAATCTGACCGCCGGGAATAACCTGAATCTTCATGCCCGGCATGGGGTCGTCTTCGGCTTCTTCCTCATCGTCTCCGAAGAGTTTAAGCTGAGTTGGAATAACGCGCAGTTCGCGATTGTTCATGCCCATATCTTCAATTTGCATTTCGGTCTTCTGCATGTTATTCTTCAGCATTTCCATAAGTTGTTTGAGCTGAATCTTAGCCATGGCAGGGTTCTTGAGCGACCAGACCAATGCGCCTCCAGGAGCGGCGCCTTCTTCCGTCATGAAGAAAGCCCAGGAGTCGCCCAATGAAGACAAATACGGCGTAACAACCATGCCTGCCATTGCAATTTGCATTTTCATTTCGTCTGGAAGACCTTCCGCTTGAGACACTGCTTTGAACAATCCGTTAAGATCCGTCTTTCCCGCTACCGCGACAACGGCGTTGCTGGGAATAACGGACAAATCTTTATCAGACAATGATTTGTCAATCATAAGACCGGGCAGAGTACTCTTCCAGCCGTCTTTCATGTAGAACGCCATCTTTTGAACAGCGCCTGTATTATCCAAACCGGAAGCGGAAACGATTCTATCTAAATGCTCCCCGCCAAGGAACTTTTTCTGGAATTCTGCCATGGCTGGATCGGCGTCTTCTTCAGTCGCTTTGTTTTCAGCGTTATCATTGATGAATTTTCCAGAAATTTCTGAAAGAGTGGACAGGCGTTCAATGCCAAAATCCTTTTTAACGTCGGTAATCCAAGCAGGATCGGGAGTTCGAGCGTTGTTTAAAACGGAAGTCAGACCCTTTTGGTTGTTGGCGACTACAAGAACTCTTCCTTTTCCTAAAGCGCCCCAATAGAATTCTTCTGCTCCGGAAGTATTAGAAACCTTGAAGAAGGGCATCTTGCCAATATTGATTGCACTGACGCTGATTTCTCCGGAAGCTGCAATTTTCTTCATTTCAGCTGTCAGTTTTTCGATCAGTTCAGGACCGTTAGCGTCCAAGGCAATCATGCCGGCAAAATTTTCTTTTGTGTCAAGCGAGTAAAAACACGCGCCATTTTTAAACGCCAAGTTGAAACATTCTTTTGCAAACGGATTGCCGCCATAGTTTTCGACAATAGACGCCTGAATTTTTGCGAGTTCTTCTTTGACTTCCGGTTTTGCAAGCGCTTGTTCGACCTTGTTGGTTGAAGAAGCGTCAGCAGGAGCGGAGCCTTGCCAGCTGAAGAAAATACCGGGGTTTTCCGGCGCGACCTTGGTTACCAACGGATTCTCTTTCGGAGGCATTCCCGGTGGAAATGCAAAAGCAACTGACGCAACAAACGCCAGGCACAAACTCAATGCGATTGTTCTTTTCATGATTTCTAAAAGTAAACGGTTAAGGGTTAGCAAGTGGAAAGTCCCAGACAAATCGGCGCTTTTTCTTGCAAATTAAACAAAAGAAACAATTATCCAGAGGATAACGTCAACTCATTATATAATATTTATACGAATTTTACAATAAAAAGGTAACGATTTTAGAGCGATTTTTAAAATAAAGATTGAAAAAAACGCATTTTGGCGTTCCAGATCTCTATTTATCCCTGTTTACATAAACAGCTTTAATCTGCCATTTAAACGTCCGGGAAGATATTTATCCACCTGACGTTCAATTTGCTTTTCGGAATATCGCGTGCTGAAATGCGAAGCGATTACCACTTCATTTTTGAATTGGTCCTTTAACGAAACAAAATCCGCTAAATCGGAATGACCAAATTTGTGAATGGTTGCCAAAGGATGTTCCAGAGAAATAAACGTCATTTCCGCAATTAAAACCTGAGCTGACAGGAAATCCGGGTGCGATGTCAACACCTCCGGACGGCTGTCGCCGGTATACGCAACCAGCGGCGTTTGAACTTCATACGTAATATCCGCCCCAGACAGGCGTAAATCCCGAATCTGTTCTCCCGGCAAGTCCAGATATTCCGGTTTGAGCTTTGTTTTAACCTGATAGACGATAAACGACATTGCGTCAATAGAATGTTTTGCCGCAAAGGTTTTAACCAAAACGTTTCGCGAAATCGCAATCTCCATACCCGGATCAATCGGAACGAGCGTGCAGGGAAGACGCCCTCTGTCCAGACGCTGCCATTGAAAAAGCAGTTGCTCGGCAGGAACCTTTGCCTCCGACGGCAAATAAATCGTCGGAGGGGTCATTTTCATCATTCTCCGACGCGTTACATACTGAGGCAGAGCCGCCAAATGATCCATGTGGGAATGGGACACGATCCAGTTTGGCGTTCCCATAAAAGACCACGGCTGAGCGCCCAGATCGAACCCCAAATGGAACTCCGGAATTCGCCAGTACGTTTGCACCGCTCCGCGAGAATAGCCTTCTATTGTATAATCGCGGTGTTTGAGAGAGTAATAAGGTAAATCCTGCATCTATACTATTTTTACATATATTAAAAAACGCATGGCGTTGAGATAGTCCGCGCCATGCGCTGTGTGTTACTTGACGCTCAAAGCGTTACGCGCTGCGCTTTTCTAAAACCTGGTCAATCAATCCGTAGGCGACGGCTTCTTCCGCCGACATGAAATTGTCGCGATCGGTGTCTTTTTCAATCGTCGCGTAATCGTGCCCGGTGTGCTTGATGAGAATGTTGTTAATCTTCTCCTTGACCTTGTTGAACTCCTTCATGTGAATGAGGATTTCTTCCGCCGTGCCTTCCATGCCAGCCAAGGGCTGATGAATCATGACGCGGCCGTTGGGCAAAGCAAAACGCTTTCCCTTTGTTCCAGCGGTAAGCAAAACCGCTCCCATTGAAGCGCACTGACCAATGCAGTACGTGCAGACGTCGCAGGAAATAAACTGCATTGTGTCGTAAATCGCCAATCCGGCGGAAACGGAACCGCCAGGCGAATTGATGTAAATATGGACGTCTTTTTTGGGGTCTTCCGCCTGCAGATAAAGCAGCTGGGCGACGATGCTGTTGGCAACTTCGTCGTTGATAGCCGAGCCGAGGAAGATAATGCGGTCTGACAGCAGTCTGCTGTAGATGTCCATCGAGCGTTCTTCGCGCCCGTTGCGTTCGATTACAAATGGAATCAGATTTGGCATGCTTTACTCCTTCAATTAATCTTCTTCAGCGGCGTTTTCCTGTTTGGTGAGAATCTTGTCCACCAAACCGTAGGCTTTCGCCTGTTCAGCTGTCATATAGTTGTCACGATCGGTGTCTTTGGCAATCTGTTCGATGGTCTGACCGGTATGGAAAGCAAGAATTTCATTGAGCGAATCTCGCGTTTGCTGCAGTTCTCGCGCCTGAATTTCCATGTCGGAAACCTGTCCGCCGATCTGTCCCCACGGCTGGTGAATCATGATTTTGGCGTGCGGAAGAGCGTAGCGTTTTCCCTTCGCTCCGCCTGCCAGCAAAACCGCTCCAGCGCTTGCAGCCAAGCCGACGCAGTACGTACAAACCGGGCAAGCCAAAACCTGCATGGTGTCGTAAATTGCCATCGCAGCTGTAACAGATCCGCCAGGCGAATTGATGTAAAAATGAATGTCCTTCCGGCGGTTCTCGCTTTGCAGATACAGCAGTTTCATAACCAATTCGTTTGCGTTCCCGTCGTACAGTTCGCCCTGCAGAAAGACAACGCGATTTTCCAGCAGCAAGTCTCCCAGCGTCATTGTACGCTGACGCTGATAGTCGCGATCCGCCATTGGAGCAAACGCAGAGCGCGGGTCAACCGACCCGGACGCATGAAATGGATTACAGGAATAAGGAGTGTTCATTATCAGCAAAAAAATGAGTGGTTAGTTGTCAATAGCATATAAATGGTAAGGAGCAAAATGCGTCCTTACCATTTAATACTTTACACTTTTCACTAAATTATACGAACCAGAGTCAAAGCTGTTCAAAAATTATTCGGCTTTTTCTTCAGCCGGGGCTTCTTCAGCTTTTTCTTCTGTTTCTTCCTGCTTTTCGCCGCCAGCGGTGTAGTTAATGGCGGAGGTTGACATCGAGCCAGGCAGTTCGTACGGAACTTCGACGAATTCAGCCGCCGCAGAAATCATGTCGATAACCTTGTTTTCGACAATCTGATTTCGCAGAGCGTCTTCCTGACCGGCGTTTTCGATCTGGAGACGAACGCGGCGCGGAGACGTTCCCATCTGAATGGCGATTGTTTCGATTTCCTTGTCGATGTCGTCTTCGGAGGCTTCGATGTTTTCCTGTTCAGCAATCTTTTCCAGAATGAAGTGTTCGCGAAGCAGCTTGGCGGTTTCTTCTTTGGCGTTTTGACGCAGTTGGTTTTGAACGAGCTGAATCACTTCAGCGTTGAGACCAGAGCGCTGCATTTCCAGAGCTTTGCGGTACATTTCGCGTTCCGTCTGATTTTCCAGCAGCTTGGCGGGCAGATCCCAGTTGGCGTCTTTGAGCAGCTGAGAAGTGATGCCTTCGCGTTTGCTCTGATTTTGAGCGTACGTGAGCTGATTTTTCAGACTGTC